>CALBCO010000200.1 GCA_937927265.1 uncultured Verrucomicrobiae bacterium
AGCGAACGCACTCGTGGATGAATCGGTTTCGTCGCATTCTGATTCGATGGGAGAAGAAGGCGGACAACTACTTGGCGCTGCTTCACTTCTGTTGCGGCATCATCACATACCGCTGTGCGGAGGTTTGGGGATAGGCTCTTAGTAACAGCATGGAGAATTCAGGGAATGGCATAAAGCGGTGTGTGGCAGCGACTTGATCGTGTTTGCTGCACAACTCGCCCAAAGTGTTTCAGACTGCGGCCATGAAACACCCTGCGACCGAAGCCACACGGTTGACTGCCGTGCAAATCCAACCGCTCAGTACACCCACCGCTAAAACTCGCGCCCGTCGTCTGCTCGCCCAACATCATTATCTCGGCGATGTGCGCGCCGTCGGCGAGCAACTCTGGTACGCCATCACCGACGCGCGCCATCGCTGGCTTGGCGTGCTGGTCTTTTGTGCCGCCAGTCGCCGCCTCCGCGCCCGTGATCAGTGGATTGGTTGGTCCGAGGAACAACGCCGCCGGCGCTTGCCGCTGGTCGTCAACAATTGCCGCTTCCTGCTGTTGCCCGACAAAACATTTCCCAATCTCGCCTCGCGTTCGCTGCGCCTCTGCCTCGACCGGCTCAGCGCCGATTGGCAAACGCGCTACCAACATCCGGTCCTGCTCGTGGAAACATTCGTTGATCCCGAACAGTTCTGCGGCACCGTCTCTACGGCCAGCGGTTGGCAGGAACTCAGTTCCACCGGGGGCTTCGGCCGGGTGCGTCGCGATTTCTATGTCGCCCACGATAAACCCAAACGCCTCTTCGCCCGCGAACTCGGTCGCCGCGCCCGCCGCCATCTGCAAGCCGACAAACTCAAACCGTCACTGGCCGCCGTCGAAGCCTGCACGCCGCCGCGTTGCACCCGGCGCGTGCCGGAGATTCGCGCGCTGGTCGAGCACCTCAAGGAGTTGCCGGACTATCGCAGCCGCCTCAGCATCTATCCGCTCTGGACGCTGACGGCCATCGTGGTGTTCGCGCACCTCTGCGATGCGCCGCGCGGCCAGAAAGACCTCGCCAAGTTCGCCATGGGCATGAGCCAGAGTCAACGCCGCGCCCTCGGCGTGCGCCGTTAACGCGACGGCTCCTACCCGGCCCCGAGTCAGCCAACCTTCTGCCGGTTCTTGCAGTGCGTGGACGCCGCCGCGCTCGAAGCGACGCTGTTGCGCGTGCAAGAACAACGGCGCGGCCCCGCGCCCACGGAGGAGTTGATCGTGCTCGACGGTAAACAACCCGCGCAAGGCAGCGGCAGCAGCGTGTTGACGGCGGTCAGCGTGTCCAGCCAGTATTACCTCGGCAGTGCGACCGTGGACACCAAGACCAACGAGATCCCCGTCGCGCGCGAACGGTTTGCCAAACTGGATCTGGAGGATCGTCGCGTCAGCCTCGACGCGTTGCACACCCAAGACCAAACCGCGCGCGACTTGTTATGGGAACACGGTGCCGACTACCTGTTCACCGTGAAAGACAACCAACCCACGGGGCGACAGAACATCGAGCGGCTTGTGGACGCGCCGCCGGCGCGTTTTTCCCCCTCGGGATACGACGCCGACGCTGGCCGGCAAACGGGAACTCAACAAAGGCCAATGGGAAGAACGCATCCTGCGCAGCACCGCTGCCAGTGCCGAAGCGGTGGACTTTGCCGGCGTGGCGCAAGTCGCGTTGCTGCGGCGACACCTGCGTCAGCATCGGCCGGAGACGGTGGCGTTGCTGACGAGCCTGCCGCCATCGGAACTCGACGCCACCGCTTGGCTGGCGGCCAACCGGGCCACGTGGGGCATTGAGAACGGTCTGCACCAACGTCTCGATCAATCGCATCGGGAGGATGAGTGTCGGGTGCGGTTGCCGCGCTCGATGCGGGTGTTGGGGGTGATCCGGCGGTTCAGCATTAGTTTGTTCATACACTGGCGCAGCCAGCAAAAGAAGCCGCGTCACAAAACCACGACCGACTTCATGGCGGCGATGGATGCCGAATACCATCGTACGCCCTGTGTGTGCTGCGTTCCCGTCGCCCCACCTTCCAAACCCCTTCCATGAATACGCCATGGGTTAACAGTGTTGGTGACGCAGTCAGTTTGACAGGCGAGGACACGCTCTGCTAATGTAGCCCCTTCGTAAGGGGGCGCCGGTGGCTGATTTAAGGTTGCCGGCGCTATTTCTGGAGAACACGCATGAACAACGGCGGGTTGACGAATTCGAGAGAAGATGCCGGGGCAGTGGCCGCTGCGCGGGGCAATCAGGTTTCCGATGTTGTGATCCGCTTGGCCGGCAACTCGCAGGATGGCATCCAAGCCATCGGCGGGTTTCTCGCCCGGTTGGCGGGGCGGACGGACAAGGATGTGATGACGTTCATGACGATTCCGGCCACGATTTCGGGCGGCCCCAGTATTTTTCAGGTACGCCTGGGTACGGGCGAGGTGCTGAGTCCAGGCGATGACGTGGATGTGTTGGTCGCGTTCTATCAACATTCGTACCAAGACCACCTCCCGACACTGCGCGAGGGGGGGATTCTGTTGTACGACAGCGACCACGTGAAGCCGAACCATGAGGAACACCGGTACCGGGCGATTGGCGTGCCGATCACCAGCCGGACGGTGGAAGCCATCGGCGGCACCGCGCGCGACAAGGGCAAGAACATGTTCGTGCTTGGGCTGCTGGCGCGGATGTACGACCTCGATGTGGCGAAGCTCGAAACGATGTTGCGGGCCTACTACCAAGGCAAGAGCGAAGACGTGGTGCGCAATGTGTTGTTGGCCTTCAACGCCGGCTACAGTTACAACCTTAGCCAGACGTTTTCTTTTACGACGAGCGCGGTGGCCATCCGCGGCGGACAGGTGGTCACCGACGGCAATCAGGCGATTGCCTATGGAGCGCTGGCGGCAGGAGTACGGTTCGGCGCGGCGTATCCGATCACGCCGTGGACAAGCATCATGGAGATTTTACGCGCGGAGCTGCCGAAGTACGGGGGGATCTTTGTGCAGGCCGAAGACGAACTGGCGGCAGTCGCCATGGCGTGCGGCGCTTCCTATGCCGGCCGGGTGGCGTTGACCGGCAGTTCCGGACCGGGGTTGTCGCTCAAATCGGAGGCTATCGGTTGGGCGGTGATGGCGGAAATCCCGTTGGTGATTGTGGACGTACAGCGCGGCGGGCCGGCAACGGGGCTGCCTACCAATGTCGAGCAAAGCGATCTGAACATCGCCCGGTATGGGAGTCATGGCGATTGCCCTCGCATTGTCATTGCCCCGTGCTCGGTACCGGATTGTTTTTACACGACCATTGAGGCGGTCAATCTCGCCCGACAATACAACGTACCGGTGATTGTGCTCAGCGATCAGGCGTTGGCTACGCGGGTTGAGGCTTGGCCAATGCCAGACTTTGCCAAGTTGGTGCAGGAGTTGCCACTGGACCTGTCGCCGCGCGGCCCGGATTTCCGTCCTTATGCCGACACGCCAGACGGCATCGCGCAACACGCGCCGCCGGGCACGCCAATGGTAGATGGCAAATATCCCATTGTGACCGGCTTGGAACATGATGAGTACGGTCACCCGGCCAATCGCCCGGCCAATCACGCCCTGATGGTGGCCAAACGCCGTCGCAAACTGAAGGTCTTGGAGGCGAAACTACCGAAACCAGAACTCTACGGCCCGCCCGAAGGCGATGTTTTGTTGATTGGCTGGGGATCGGTGCGCGGGGTGATTCAAGAAACTGTGGATCGTGCGCGGGCGGCAGGCGAGCGCGTCAGCGCGGCACATTTGCGGTACCTGATGCCGTTGCAGCCGGGGCTGAAGGAATTGATGGGCGGCTTCCAGCGGGTGTTTGTGGTGGAACTGAACGACGCCGGCATGTATGGCTATGGTCAGTTGGCGGGGATTTTGCGGGCGAGTTTCTGCGACCCGAAGATTCAGGGGATCAACAAGACGGACGGTCTGACATTCAAGACGCGGGAGATCTTACAGATCATGCGCGAGAAAATACAAACCCAACTTGCCCCGGCTGCTGCTGGGGCGTGAAAGGAGCATTGACGATGACTACGGAAATGGCGACCCTGCCAGCCCCGCCGGCCCGATATACCAAGAAAGATTTGGTGGCTGACCACCCGACTTGGTGTCCGGGCTGTGGCGACTTCAGTATCCTCTCGACCTATTTCAAGTTGATGGAGAAATTGCAGGTACCGCACGAGAAAATCACGAGCGTTGCCGGGATTGGCTGTTCATCGCGATTTCCGTATTTTGTGAACGCCCACGGCGCGCATTTTCTGCACGGGCGCGGCGTGCCGTTCGCCACCGGCATTTCGCTGACTCGCCCCGACCTGCACGTGTTCATGTTTGGCGGCGATGGTGATGCATTTTCGATCGGCGGGAATCATCTTGACCACGCCGCCCGCAAAAACATCCGGATGACTTACGTAATCATGGATAATCAGGTCTATGGGCTAACCAAGAAACAAACCTCGCCCACGTCGCCGCAGGGTTTCAGGTCGAAGACTGACCCGACCGGCAACATTGACCAGCCAATCAATCCGATAAAAAAGGTCATCGCGGCTGGGGCGACCTTCGTGGCGCGGACGCATTCGCATCTGCCAAACCACGTGGCGGAGATGATGGAGCGAGCCATCCAGCACGACGGGTTTTCCGTGATCGAATGCTTAAGCGAGTGTTCCGAATTCTATCCAGCCGCTTTCGATGGGGCCAATCCACGCAAGGGTGGCACTTTTCAGTTGGTCCCGGCGGATCACGATGTGACCGACGAACTGGCAGCGTACCGGTTGGCGATGTCGCCATTTCCCGGTTATTTCGGCGTGTTTTACCAGGTCCAGCGCCCAACCAAGAATGCGCTGGAGGCCCAATTAATTGCTGATGCGCAGGCTCGTGTCAAAAACGCCTCCCCAACAGAGTTATTGACACAGACGTTTGAACGGTTCAAATAGAGAGCCATGCACAAACTGCCACACACTATCGGATTGGCGGTCGCCTTGCTGACCGTGGTTGAGGCGAGCGCCTTGGCTGATGTCATTCGCACCCGTACCCGTGAAATCACGGGTACGATTGTTCGTGTTGAAGGTGACAGCATTGTTGTCCGACTTGAGGCAGGTGAGATCCGTGTGCCACGCGCAGAAGTGGTTGGGGTGACGGTGAATCAACCGCCTGAGGTGGTAGCCGGTTTCAACGCGCTCAAGGTCGGTCAATTCCGCGAGGCCGTGGCGGCGCTGAAGCCAATCGTGGACCGTTACGGGGGCTTGCCCGTGCCCTGGGTGGAAGAAGCAGCACTGCGGATCGGCGACGCCTATCTCGGTCTCAAGGATGATGTACGCGCGCGCTCAAGTTATGAAGCATTTGCCAAGCTTTATCCCCAGTCGGCGGCTGCACCCGCGCTCAGCGTGAAGACGGCGCGGCTCTTGCAGCGACAGGGGAAACATGCGGAGGCTTTAGGGGTCACACAAGCGTTTCTTGACCCCCTTTTGAAGAAGGAGCCACTGACGGAGGCACAGAAGGCGGCGGTGGCCGAAGCGCTCGTGGTACAAGGCGACAGCTTGGCAGCCACCGGTCAACTGGCTCAGGCACTCGACAGTTACTTGCTGGTGGTCACGCTGTTTGATAGCGTCGAAACCATCACCGCCGAGGCAACCTTGAAAGCGGGGCAGATGTTTGAACAATTAAAGAACATCAAGCGGGCGCGGGATTTGTATGAAGATGTGGCTCGTCTCTTCCCGCAAAGCGAGTTTGTGAAGCCTGCCCAAGCTCGGTTGGCCGCGTTGGCGGGAGTGAAATGACGCTTGGGCAAGCGGTGGCACTCGGCGTTGTTCAGGGACTGACTGAGTACCTGCCGATCAGCAGTACCGCTCATCTGCAGATCGTCCCTGCTCTTCTGCGGTGGGGAAATCCCAGTCTGGCCTTCAAGGCCGTGATTCAACTCGGCACTCTCGCGGCGGTCTTTTGGTATTTTCGCGCGGATATCGGACGGATTCTGCGCGACACTTGGCGCGGACAAAGTCAGCTCGGCTGGATGATTGGCGTCGGCACAATCCCCGTGGTGGTGGCTGGCGTGGCATTCAAGAAGCGGATTGAATGGATGAACGAATCGGTGCTGGTGATGGCGCTGGCGTTGATCGGGTTGGCGCTGGTGTTAGCCGTCGCGGAGTGGGCAGAAAAACGCCGTCGCGGTCTGCGTGACATGGGGCAGGCGGGTTGGCGTGATGCGATTGTCGTTGGCTGTGCGCAGGCGGTGGCGCTGATTCCCGGCTCGTCGCGGTCGGGCTGCACGATTGCTGGTGGATTGTTTTGCGGGCTGACGCGCGAGGCGGCAGCGCGGTTTTCTTTTTTGTTGTCGTTGCCTGCAATTTTAGCGGCGGGGGTGTTTCAGTTGCGGGACCTGCCGCTGGCCAACCGCGAGGAGATGCTCAACCTGGTCGTGGCCACCGCGGTGTCCTTTGTGGTCGGTTATGCTTCGATTGCTTGGTTGTTAGGCTATCTGCGCCGACACACGATGTGGTTGTTCATCTGGTACCGTCTGGTGCTGGGTGCGGTGCTGCTTGCGTTGCTGTGGGCCGGTGCGCTAAAAGCGTAGGTATGTCCATCATCAAATTTGGCACATCGGGTTGGCGGGGGATTATCAGCGACACGTTTACCTTTGCCAACGTGGAACTTGCGGCCCACGCCATCGGCCGTTACCTGTCGGCGAACCCACCGACAGGCGCAAATAAAATCGTCATCGTCGGACACGATACCCGGTTTCTCTCGCGGCAGTTTGCGGAGCGTTGCGCGCAGATCGCGGCCGGTTATGGGTTTGCCGCGTGGTTGACCGACCGCGACGCGCCGACCCCGGTGATTTCGCACAGTATCCGCGCGCACAAAGCTGCCGGCGGAATCAACATCACTGCTAGCCATAATCCCGCAGAGTACAACGGGCTGAAGTTCAACGAGGCCAACGGTGCTCCGTCGTCGCCGGAGACCTGCCGGGGTATTGAGGAGGCCGCCGCCGCAGTGGCGCGTGAAGCGGGACACGTCGAGCGCGGGACACCGGTCCCGTTCAATCCGCTGCCGGCGTACGTGGCGCAGTTGCGGAAGCTGGTGGATTTTGCGGCGCTGCGCCGGCATCGGAAGAAGTGTGTCGTGGAGCTGATGTACGGTACCGGGCGCGGGTATTTGGATCTGTTGCTGGCGAAGGCCGGTTGGACGGTGGAGGCGTTGCACGGGGAGATTGATCCCGGTTTTGGCGGCGGGCATCCGGAACCAATCCGCGAGAACTGTGGCGAATTGTTGGCGCGGATGAAAAAGAGCCGCGCCGCGATTGGCCTCGGCCTCGATCCCGATGCTGATCGGTTTGCAGTTGTGGACAGGGATGGGACGTTCCTGAACGCCAATCAGGTGTTGGCTCTGACGTTGTATCATCTGGCGAAAAATCGGCGGTGGACCGGGAGCGTGGTGCGGACGGTGGTGACGAGTCATTTGGTGGACGCCGTGGCCGGGTTGTACGGGGTGCCAGTGCGCGAGACGCCCGTGGGATTCAAATACATCGGGGCGTTGATGGAGAGCGAACCGGTCATAGTGGGTGGCGAGGAAAGCAACGGCCTGAGTGTGAAGGGACACGTGCCGGAGAAAGATGGGGTGTTGGCCTGTTTGTTGATGGCCGAGTTGGTGGCTTATGAAGAACGGCCGTTGCGGAAGATTTTGGCGGAGATCGAGAAACGCACGGGACGCATCGTGAGCGACCGGATCAATCTGCGGGTGACGCCGGAGCGGAAGGAGCAGTTACTGGCTAGATTTGCCGCGGGGTTGTCGGAGTTTGCGGGACGCAAAGTCACCGGCACGGTGACAGTGGACGGGTATAAATTTTTGCTGGGCGACGGACGGTGGGTGGCGTTCCGGGCGAGCGGAACGGAGCCCGTGTTCCGCTGTTACCTCGAGGCGCGTACCGAAAAGGAATTGACCGCGTTTCGCCAGGCGGCGCTGGCGCTCGTGCAGTGAGCGGTGGTTTGACAATGCCGGAGTCAGTGGGATACTGAAACGCATGAAGCTGACCAAACGATTGTCGGTAGCCCTGATCGGGCTGTTGTTGGGATTAAATTTGATGGTGGCGGCGCGGATTTACTCGGAAGCGAGCGCCAAGCCGGACAAAGAGAATCCCTATGCCCAGTTGGAGTTGCTGACGCGGGTGATGGAGCTGATCCGCAAGGATTACGTGGACACCGAGAAGTTGTCCTACCGGGATCTGACCTACAGTGCATTGAAGGGAATGGTTGGCTCGCTCGACCCGCACAGCCAGTTCATGGAACCGGAAGTCTATCAGGACATGAAGGAAGACACGGAAGGCAAATTCGGCGGATTGGGCATCGTGATCAGCATGTCAAAGGAGGGATTTCTCACCGTGGTCGCGCCCATGGAAGACACACCGGGGGCGCGGGCTGGTTTATTGCCGGGTGATCGCATCATTCGCATCGAAGGGAAAGTGACGGACAAAATGAGCTTGCAGGAAGCGGTCCGACAATTACGCGGCGAGCCGGGCACGAAGGTCAAGATCACTGTGTTCCGACAGAAAGCCAAGGATCCGGGCGAGCGGATCAAAGACTACGTCATCGAACGCGCCGAGATCAAGGTCGAGAGTGTCAAGGACGCCAAAATGTTGGGCGATGGGATCGGGTATATCCGCATCACCCAGTTCAACGAGCCGACCGCGGATGAGTTCGAGAAGGCATTGGTCAAACTTGAAGAGCAAGGGATGAGCGCGTTGGTGATTGACCTGCGGAACAATCCCGGCGGGCTGTTGGAGTCGGCCCGCAAGATCGCCAGCAAATTCGTGCCGGCGGGGCAATTGATTGTCTCGACGGAGGGGCGTGACCCAACGCAAAAAATTGTGTATCGGTCGGAACGGGGCAAGAAGCGTTTGGACTATCCGATTGTGGTGCTGGTGAACAACGGCAGCGCCAGCGGCAGCGAGATCGTGGCTGGCGCGTTGAAGGACCTCAAACGGGCAGTGCTCGTCGGCGAACGAACCTTCGGGAAAGGTTCCGTGCAGAGCATCCTACCGTTGCCCGATGGGGCGGCGTTGCGGTTGACCACGGCGAAGTACTACACCCCCAGCCATCAGGTGATTCACGAACAGGGCGTCGAGCCAAACATCCTCGTGCCGATGTCCGAAGACGATGAGCGCAAATTGATGCTCCAACGAGCACGGGCAAATCTCCCGCCGGAGGATGACGCAACGGTCGAAAAAGAAGAGCCGGTCGTGGATGTGCAATTGGAGCGGGCGGTGGACGTGTTGAAAGGGGTCAAACTGTTTGCCCAGCAAGCCAAGAGCGCCCAAGCCACGCTGGCCAAGTAATGCGTTCAGCCCACCCCGGCAGGGTGATCGGATCCGCCTGTATGGTTTAGCCAGACATGAATGTTTTGGCAGTCGAAACTTCCTGCGACGACACTTCCGTGGCGCTCGTCCGCGATGGGCGGCACATCCTCGCGAACGTGGTCAGTTCTCAAATTGATTGTCACCGGCTCTACGGCGGCGTTGTGCCGGAACTTGCCGCCCGGCATCATTTGGAATTGATTGATACAGTCGCCCGAGCCGCCTTGAAGGAAGCCGGTGCGAATTGGGCCGACGTGGATGCAGTGGCCGCGACGTACGGCCCCGGCTTGGCGATTTCGTTGCTGGTTGGCCTCAATGCCGCAAAAGGATTGGCACTGGCGCTCGGTAAGCCGTTCGTTGGCATCAATCATCTCGAAGCGCACTTGTACTCGCCGCTGCTCATGGGCGAGCCGGTCTTTCCAGTGATTTCGTTGATTGTTTCCGGCGGACACACGATTCTGGCAGAGTGCGAAGCGGTGGGGTTGCATCGTGTTTTAGGGCAGACGGTGGATGATGCGGCAGGCGAGGCGTTCGACAAAGTGGCCAAACTGCTTGGCCTTGGTTACCCCGGCGGTCCTGAAATCGAAAAGCGGGCCCGCCAAGGCAACCCGGCCACGATGGCATTTCCGCGCAGCATGTTGGATCAGCCGGGGTACGAGTTTAGTTTCAGCGGGTTGAAGACGGCGGTGCTGTACTATCTGCGTAAACATCCGCAGGCGGTCGTGGCGGATGTGTGCGCCAGTTTTCAGGAGGCGGTGGTGGATGTGCTGGTGGGGAAAACCATTCGGGCGGCCGAGCAATACCGGGCGCGCGCGATCAGTGCTTCGGGTGGTGTTTCCATCAACAGCCGGTTGCGGGGAAAGTTGCGCGCCGCCAGTTGCGTTCCCGTGATACTCGCACCCGCCTCCTTATGCACGGATAACGCTGCGATGGTTGCTGCGCTGGCGTACTACAAACTGCAGACGGGCGAGCGTAGTGATTGGACGCTGCCCATCGCTCCGTCGGTCGGCTTGGGAAGGGATACACTCGGATGAAAGCACGCTTGATGGTCGCCAGTAGTGAACACGACGCAAACATGCTCTATGCGACTGGCCTGTTTGTGCCGGATCCGTTTATCTGGTTCGAGGTGCGGGGCCGGACGTATGCAGTGTTGAGTGATTTGGAGGTTGATCGGGCACGAAGACAGGCTCACGTGGACCATGTCCTCGCATATCGGAGTTTTTCTGATCGGCTTAGCCGTCATGGGGTCAAACAACCCAAGTTAAGTGACGTGTTGCGCTTGATTCTGCAGGAATATCGAGTGCGAAGCGTGCTCGTGCCGCGTAATTTCCCGTTCGGATTGGCCCGTCAACTCTGTGGTGTCCGCCTGACTGCTCCCGTGGGAGAATTTTTTCCCGAACGGGCCGTGAAGAGCGCGGCCGAGCTGCGGAAGATTCGCGCGGCGTTGAGATTGGCTGAGCAAGGGGTCAAGGTGGCGCTGGAGTTAATCCGGTCGAGTCGAATCCGTCGGGATGGGTTTCTGAATCTCACATCGGAAGCGGTGCGCGGGGCGATCAACCAACGGATTGCTGCCTTGGGCGGCGTGGCCGCGCACACGATCGTTGCCGGCGGTCATCAGGCGTGCGACCCGCATGAAACAGGGCACGGTCCGTTGCGAGCGCATTGGCCGATCATCATTGATGTGTTCCCGCGCGACATGGCGACGGGGTATTTTGGCGACATCACGCGCACTGTCGTGCGTGGCCGGGCCAGTGAGGCAGTGCGAAAGATGTATGCGACGGTCTGGGAGGGGCAGCGGCTTGCGTTCGCCCGGTTGCGTGCCGGTGTGAATGGTCGGGCGGTACATGAGGCCGTGGTGGAGTTGTTTGAGAAGCGCGGTTACAAGACCGGACTACAAGGCGGCCGAATGCAGGGGTTTTTCCACGGCACGGGACACGGGGTGGGGTTGGACATCCATGAAGCACCGAGCCTTGGGCGGGTTTCCTGCAAGCTGCAAGCCGGCCATGTTGTTACGGTTGAGCCAGGCCTCTATTACCGGGGCATCGGAGGATTGCGATTGGAAGATGTGGTACAGATTCAATCGCGAGGCGCGCAGAAACTCACGACACTGCCCAAACAACTGGAAATCTGAATACGCGGCACAGAAAGGGAACCTAGCGCGCCAGTCGGCGACGCCGCCACGTCCAGCCCTGCTCCCGCCAACGTGAAGGTGGACGGTTCTGGGATCATGACCAGTTGCATGGTGCTGATCAGGGGTTCATCAGCGTTCGTGTTATGACCGGGCGCAAAGGGCAGTTCGGCAATGAGAATCACGTATTGACCGGCGGTGACGCTGACTTGGTTGGAAATGAAGTTCCAGCCGGTCGGCGTGGCGACAAAGGCGGCCGCGTTGGTGGAGAACCCGCTCCACGGCAAGCTGGTGGCATTGAGGATTTGGCTAGGTTGATTGACGGTGCTGTCGCCGGTGCCCAGATACACGGAGCCGGTCGCCGTGGACAGGTCGCGGACGAACTTCAGGAACAACGTGGCACACACGTCGTACAGGCCGGGTGCCAATCCAGAGATCCGGATGCCTAACAGAGCCGTGCGAGAAACCGAGCCGCCCATGCCGTCTTCGTACAGATTGGGGACATCGAGGCGGCTGGCGGCTGGGAAATCGGCAGTGGCACTCTTGACGGCTGTGACCCAACTGACCGTTGTTTCCTCACTTGCGCCCGCACCCCGGCCCAAATCAACCGTGACCGGCCCAACAGTTTGGCTGTTGTCGTCGTTGATCCGGGTCCAATCGCCGCTGTTCAGGATCAACCCGGCGGGCCCGCCGTCCGTACCGAGATACGCCGTGGGGCCGAAATCAAAGTTGTAGCTTACCACTGCCCTAGCGGAAGTGATGTGCAGCAAGCCCAGCACCACTACTACCGCTCCACAGTGCCCCAGTTGCTGTAAAGTTCGCCACACGCCTGAATTGATAAACAACACGCCCGGCTAAGTCAAGCGCGGATCTTCTCCGCGCAAGGGATGGCCTCGGTGCATCTCTCAGAAGTCTTGGAACCTTTTTCGTTGTTGGGTTCGTTCCATTCTCTCTTCGCGCAAGTGCGCGCCTGCGCGTGCAGCAGTACGAAGCTGCCACCGCCTCCAGCATCTCCAAGGTCTGCACGCGTAGAGCCACGGCCCCATTGCTGTCCCGCAATTTGCCGAGCAGCCGCTGTCGTGTGCAGCAAACCAAACTTCCTCGCGAACGGAAGATCATCGCCCTGCGCCACAAGATACCGGGCTTCGGCGCTCGCTACCTCATCGCCGAGTTTGCATTGTCTCTTGGCCACAGGGCCGTCGGCTGAATCCTCCGTGCTCACGGATTGACCCGCAACCCCAAACGTCCCCATCAACCCGAATGCGATCTGTGCGCCAACAAAGCCGCGTACAAGCCGTTCACCCGTTTTCGCATGGACACCGAGTACCTCACGGATCTGCCGGCATACGGACCGCAAATACTACCACTCGGCCAGCCCCGGTTTCAAGCCATCATCCGAAAAGGACATTCCCCGGTTTTTCTAGGAGGTGTTGAAAAGGTGGAGTGGGGCGGACACGGTGGCGGGGCGGGAGACGCGACACAGTACGCAGTTCATCCCCAGCCGCAACAGCAAGACTCGCAGTCCGTCGGCCAGCGCATCGTAATGAAACTCCAGCACACCGAAGAATCGCTTCGCCACCTTGGTCACCCGCGAGGTCAGCACCGCCAGCTTCCACGATTCCACCAACCCCACCGCCGCTCAGCACGCCGCCGCCACGACCAGCGCCGCCAGGTTGCGCAACCGCTCGTACGCCAACA
>CALBCO010000201.1 GCA_937927265.1 uncultured Verrucomicrobiae bacterium
TCATAGTTTGGATGGTCGTTATTGGGGATCATTTCCGAAGAACGACTTGGTGGGGCGAGCTGTGTTTGTTTATTGGCCATTCTCGCGTCGCTTTGGGTTTGTAGAATAGTCACGAAACAAGGAACGATGCGCCGATTTCCAAGCAACCATAACGTCGCACAATATATGTTATGTCTAATAATTACTCTTGCGAGTCGTTAGTAGAATGAATTTGCGCTATTCCTGTCCTGGGCTTGTCATCACGCGGGCGGCCCTCTCTCCGAGAGCTATCGGGTCAGTCGCAGGGCCTTCAATCATCACCCGATTCGCCACTTGTCCGTGGTCACGAAACTTGCCGGCACGTAGGTGTAGCCAACCGTTTCGGATGGTTGCGTGAGCTGCGTATGGCACTTGGCAGCCGCCGCCTAATGTGCGCAAAAAACTTCGCTCCGCTTCGACGCAAGCCCGCGTGTCGGCGTCGTTGATCACAGAGAGCAGTGCTTGGATGGCCAGATCGTCCGTACGCACTTCACAGGCAATTGCGCCCTGCCCCACGGCCGGAATCATCAGGTCGAAATCCAGGACGTGCCAGTACAACTGTGGCCATTGGGGAATTAAACCCTGCCGTCGAATCCCAGCCGCAGCGAGCACGGTTGCCGACCACCTGTCGTTTTCTTGGAGTCTGCGCAAACGGGTTTCAATGTTGCCCCGAATGTCCTCAATGTGGAGATCAGGACGGATGGCCAAGAGTTGAGCGCGACGGCGGATGCTGCTGGTTGCGACAATGGCCTCAGTTGGAAGATCCATCAAAGAACAGACGGATTGTTTCGTCACAAGTAAATCATGGGCATCTTCACGGGCCGGTATGGCACCAATGGTCAGTCCCGCAGGCAACGTAGTCGGCAAGTCTTTCAGGCTATGAACGGCAAGAGTAATCGTACCGGCCAGCAATTGTTCTTCGATTTCCTTGGTGAAGAGTCCTTTCCCTGCCCCCTGAGTCAACGAGGCAGTAGGAAAAAGATCGCCCGTGGTTTTGATGATTTTTGTTTCGATGGCGATACCGGGGTGTGCAGCTTGCAAGAGTTTTTTGATGATTTCTGCTTGAGCGAGCGCCAGCGGGCTGCCGCGAGTGCCGATGATGAGGGGTTTCATGGTTGATAACGTTGCTCTAAGGATGGACGGTGAGCGGCAAACCATCGGAGATAGCGTACCAAATGACCGTCAATCAACTCCCGACAGGCGTCAAGTTCGCGCTCGCGGGCGGCGCGATTGTCTTGCGCAATTTGTTGCAAATCATCCAAGTCGTACAGAAACACATCCTCCAACTCACCACAAGAAGGTTCGACATTGCGAGGTACGGCGATATCAATCAAAAACAATGGCCGCGCCGGCCGGTGGCGAAGCAGGGGCCGGAGTTTTTCTGTGGTGATAACCGGATGCGGTGCGCCGGTCGCGGTAATGACGATGTCCACGATAGGAAACTGCGCGGGCCAGTCTTCGTACGAGATAGCTCGGCCGCCAATTTGTGCAGCGAACTCAACGGCACGTCCCTGAGCGCGGCTACACACTAAGATTGTCCCGGCGCCGCGGCTGCGCAATGCTCTCGCAGTTGCCTCGCTGATTTCGCCGGTGCCGACCACCATGACCGTGCGGGCAGCAAGGTTGCGGAAAATTTTTTCAGCAAGATCCACCGCAACGTTACCGACGGAGGTCGAACCACGCGCGATGGCAGTGCGGGAACGTACGTGTTTGGCGGCAGCAAAAGCTTTTTGGAAAAGACGGTTGAGCACGGGACCAGTAGCGCCAGCAGTTTGGGCAGCTTCGTATGCCTGTTTTACCTGTCCTAGAACCTCGGTTTCACCCAGTACCATCGAATCCAACCCACACACGACTTCGCATAGATGACGGACACAGTCTTGGTCCCGCCACTCGTAGAGATGTTGCGGGGGCACGCTGAAGAACCGACGAGCCGCCGCAACCTCACCGGCCACCCCGTACACCTCCACCCGGTTGCAGGTGGACACCACGACAGCCTCGTACAGCCCAGCCTTGCGCAACTCGGCACTGACTGCACCCCACCGGCCACGAGGTACGGCCACCCGTTCGCGGACTTCCACGGGTGCTGTACGATGGTTCAGACCGATGACAACCAGATTCATGGGGCGGGACGCGAGGATACCGGCAGCAAATACACGAGCCAAAACGACAGCAACAACAAACCGAAGAGCGCGATGGAGTAGCGCGCCATACGCCGCGCGTGCATGCGGCCGGCCCACCGCGCGCCGACCACGCCGCCGTACGCCACCCAGGCCGTGACCGCCCACGCTGTTTTTGCTGCCATCCACTGGCCGACCACGTGCTGTGACACCACGCCGCCGAGCATCCCGAACGTCAGCATCACGAATCCGAGCAACACCAGCCGATGGTTGATGATGTCGAGTTGTTCGACCGCCGGCAACAAGGCCAGTGTGCGGTGGGGTCGCCGTGATTTGAGTTGATCTTCCTGTCGCAGGTACATCGCGCCGATCACACCGGCCAACGCAAACGCCCCGCAGGCCAGGATGCCGATCGCGGCGTGAAAATCCACCCACGGGCTGTATTTCAACGGAGTGGCGCGCGGCATGTCGCTCAACCCCAAGAGGGCCACCGCACCGATGGCCAACACAATGGGCGCTGTGAACGCGCCGAGAAACGACAGCCGGTACGATGGTCCGATCAAGAGGTAAAACAATACCGCCGCCCACGCGATGAAGATCGTCATTTCAAACGGCGTGGTCAGTGGACAACGGCCGATGGCTTTGCCGCGCAGGTACAAAAAGGTTGTTTGGAGGGCAAATCCAGCCAACATCGTGATGTAATTGATTGGGCGCAGACGACCGTCGGGTTGCCCGCTGCGCCAGCGTTGCCAAGTCAGCAGGCAACTCATGCCAAACAACAGTTCCGCCAGCCACAGGTAACCTCGCTCAGTCATCGGGTGTTCTTGCTGTTCGCTGGCGCGCGGCCGAAATTGTTTTTAGCAACATTGGGTACCGGTAGCCGAGAAATCGCGCCAACTCGCGTCGGAGTTGTTTGGCCAGTGCCGGGCTGGCACCATCGGTAGAAATCGCGAGGGTCAACTGCCCGCGCCGTACAACTGCCGGCACGATGAAGTTGCCGGCGACTGGCTCGGTAACGCAGTTCACCAGTTGCCGGCGGCGCTTGGCTTCGGCGCACACCTGCCGGTTGACGGTCGCATCATTGGTAGCCGCCACCACCACACTTGCTCCGCGCAAATCGCCTCGTCGGTAGCGGCGTTTATACCAGCGCACAGACTGTGGTAGTGGCCGCTGCGCCTGCGGACTAATAACGGTCACCACGGCGCCAGCAGCGAGGAGCGATCGGATTTTTCGAATCGCCACGCGCCCAGCACCGATGACCACCACCGGCCGGTTTGCAAGATCGAGGAACAGTGGGTAGCGCATGAGGAACAGTTAACGGTGTTTTTGGGGAGGGCCGTAAGCCAGATTCTGTTCTTGATAGTCATTTATCTGATGCGACCGATACCCGCGGCGACGCGGGCCACGTCATAGCCGCCTATTTGGTCTTGCTCCGGATGGGGTTTGCCGTGCCCCCGGCATTGCTGCCGGGGCGGTAGGCTCTTACCCTGCCGTTTCACCCTTACCCCGACTTGTGTCGAGGCGGTTTGCTTTCTGTTGCACTGTCCGTCGGCCAAGACAAACTCGGCCGCCCCGGCTTGCGCCGGGCATCCTGCCCTGTGGAGTCTGGACTTTCCTCCCCGGACACTTGCGCGCCCAGAGCGACTATCCGCCCTCCCAAAGAACACTAGATTGACGCCGTTATTCCGGCTGCCAATACAGAATCCTGCCGCAATAGTCACAACTGGTCAACTCATTGTTATGCCGGGCATTATACACCAATTGGGGAGCGAGGTGTAGATGGCAGCCACCGCAATTGCCGTGTTGCACGGGTACAACCACGGCGTTGCCTTTACTGCGCAATAGCCGTTCGTAACGGGCGAGCACGTCCGGGTCCACTTGCTGGGCCAATACGGTGCGTTCGGCCTGCAGTTGTGCCAATTCCTGCCGAATCAATTCGTCTCGTTTCTGCAATTCGTTTTTTTCATTGTTGGCCCGCGCGGTCAGTTCGGCCAACTGTTGTTGTTCCACACGCAGTTGCGGTTGCAACTGCTCGACCTGCTCCATGAACTCCAATTCCTGGTCCTCGACGTCTTGGATGAGGCACTCCAATTGTTCAATCTCTTTGAGTAACGCCTGATACTCGGTGTTGGATTTGATTTGGAACAATTGGGTCCGATACTTGGCCACTTGGTTGCGTTTCGCCTCGGCATCAAGCTCCAGCTTCTTGCGTTCGGCTTCGAGGTGTTGCAGCCTGACGCGGGCGGATTCGAGTTTAGCCGATTCAGCTTGGACGCGGGCTTCGATCGCGGCCCGTTCGCCCGGCAACCGCGCAACCTCGGCTTTGAGGCGGGCAATGCGGGTATCGCGGTCTTGCAGAACTAATAGTTTTTCGAGGGCCGGCATCATGGCTGTTGGGTCCGCGCAGTGTAAAGGTCACGCCCGGTGATTGTCAACCGCGCCGGCTGCTCAATAGTTTTTCCACGTACTTGCCGATGATGTCTGCCTCCAGATTCACAAGATCGCCGGGCTGGCGCTGCCGGAGGTTGGTGACCGCATGCGTGTGCGGAATGATCCAGATCCGAAACCAGCCCCGGCCGATTTTCGCGACTGTCAGGCTGATGCCATCCACCGCAATTGAACCTTTTGGCACGATATACCGCATTACGTCGGCCGGGGCCTTCACTTCGAGAACGTAGTCTTTTCCGTCCCGCTCGTATCGGCGCACCGTGCCGCAACCGTCCACATGACCCAACACAAAATGTCCATCAAAGCCGGCATGGGCGCGGAGCGGGCGTTCGAGGTTGACGAGAGAGCCTGGACGCAGTTGACCGAGGTTAGTGCAACGCAAGGTTTCATTCAACACATCGAAACGTACCACGCCCGCGCGCTTGCCTACCACGGTCAGACATGTGCCGTTGACTGCTAAACTGCAACCAACCCGAAGAGTCCGCCCCAATTTTCGCGGACGGATGCTCAACTCCGTCGAACGCGGCCCCGGCCGAATGCGGACGACTTGGCCGGCTTCCTCAACAATTCCGGTAAACATGCGCCGCACTTTACGGGAAGTTTGGTCCCGTGTCGAGTCAAGATGACTCGCTTTGAGGCATGATGGCTGCTGCAAAGTATTCCCGGATGCAACGAAAACGACAAAGCCCTGCGGGGTTCACTTTGGTGGAAATCATGATCGTCGCGGCAGTCATTGGCTTGTTGACGACCTTGGCATTGCCCCTCTTCGCCAAAGCGAGGCGCACCTCGCTACGGCAGAAATGTGTCTTGAACCAACGGTGCATTTTCGAGGCCGTTACCCGTTATGAGATGGACTACAACACGAACCTCGCCAACATCCGTAATAACGGCGTTCAAATCCGCGCCCAGCTCCTCGCCAACGGGTACATGAACCCCATTAACAATTTCGACTGCCCCAGCTCAGCCGTGAAGGATTTCGACGATTACCAACTGATCTACGCTGGCCGCGACCTCGTCAGCACGCGTTGCACCATCCTACCATCTGACCACGCCTTTCCGAATTGAGACGCCACCTTTCAACCCGCCCATCCGGTAAAGACAATTTCGTTACGTCCCAGCCGTCGCCACCGACCGCGGAAACAGCGCGCCTGTCGAACCTTCTGCTGTTCCCCAATAACCTTCGGCGCAAAGAAAAACACCACCTCATCCACGATCCTGGCAGCGAACAAACCGCGCAACAACTCTCCCCCACCCTCCGCCAACACACTCGTAATCTCCAACCTCCCCAACTCCCGCAGTACCGTCCGCCATTTCATCATCGGCCCACCCTGCCCCGTCAATACCAACACAACAACCCCTTGTAAAGCAAGGGACTGCCTCCAACGCGCTGCCGACTGCCGGGTCGTCAAAACAATCGTCCGATGTCGGTGCTCATCTCGAAAGACTCGCGACCGTAACGGCGAGCGACCCCGCCCATCCACCACTACTCGCCACGGCTGCCGTCCACCCACTCCATGTCGCACTGTCAACCGAGGATCATCGCGAATCACCGTGTTCGCGCCGACCATGATTGCATCTACTTTGGCCCGCAGCCGATGCGCTTCGCGACGCGCCATTTCACTCGTGATCCACTTTGAATCGCCCGTTGCCGTGGCCATTTTGCCGTCCAGACTCAGGGCCGCCTTGGCAATCACCCATGGCAACCTGCTGGTGATCCATTTGTTGAAAGGACGATTCAGTTGTCTCGCTTCCTCGGCCAACAATCCAACATCCACACAGATCCCCGCTCGACGCAACAACTGGAATCCGCGTCCGGCATGGCGTGGATTCGGGTCCGTGACTGCCGCTACAACACGTTTGACGCCCACGGCTATGATGGCCTCCGTGCACGGCGGTGTCCGTCCATGCGTGCAGCACGGCTCCAGCGTGACATAGAGAGTCATGTCCTGTCGCTGTGAGCCTGCGCGCGGATGGCAATCCCCGCGAGCAGGCGCGCCACTGAAAAGTCCTGCCGACTGTAACGCCTCAATCTCTGCATGTGGCCCACCGGCCCGACGGTGCCACCCTTCACCGATAATCTTCCCTCCGCGCACCAACACGGCGCCGACGGCTGGGTTCGGCGCAGTCTTCCCCACCCCGCGTCGCGCCAGCGCCCGCCGCATCCACTGTTCATCTTGTGCCGTGAAACGCATCATCCTTCGGCAAACAATGCGGCGGCGAATTGTTGGGGATCGAACGGCTGCAGATCGTCTAATTGTTCACCGAGGCCGATGAATTTGACTGGGATTTTCAATTCGCGGGCGATGGCCACCACGATGCCGCCTTTGGCGGTGCCGTCGAGCTTGCTCACCACCAAGCCGGTCACGCCGAGTGCCTGATGGAACTCGCGCGCCTGGTTCAAAGCGTTCGTGCCGGTCGTGCCGTCCACCACCAGCAACACCTCGTGTGGCGCGCCCGCGAGTCGTTTCTCCACCGACCGCCGCATCTTCTTCATCTCCTCCATGAGATTCATCTTCGTATGCAAGCGCCCAGCCGTGTCTATCAATAGATAATCCACCTGCCGGCTGAGGGCGGCGCCGACCGCATCAAACGCCAACGCTGCCGAGTCCGCGCCGTACTGCCCGGCCACCACCTCACAGCTGGTACGTTGCCCCCAAATCTTCAACTGCTCAATCGCTGCCGCCCGAAACGTGTCGCAGGCGGCCAACAACACCGTGTTCCCCTGCTCCTTTAAGTAATGCGCCAGCTTGGCGGTTGAAGTGGTCTTGCCGGTGCCGTTGACCCCGGCCAGCAACACGACCGTGGGTGGTCTCGGGGCTTTGATCAACTCGCGCGTGGCTACGCCCAATTCCCGCTCAATCTCCTGACGGGCAATCGCCAGCACATCGGGAGTGCCGGCTTCACGCACTCGCGCCACGATTTGCGTCGCCATCCCCACGCCGAGGTCGGCTGCAATCAACGTCGCTTCAAGCTCGTCGAGTGCATCTGGATCGAGTTTGGGAGACCGGGTGATGATTCGTTTGATTTCTGCCGAGAGTTTCTGCTGCGTCTTGCGCAACCCATCACGGAATTTTTGGAAAAGGTTCATACTGATCTCCGGAATGACTTCCAGTGTTCTTCCGGTAACGAAACGGCGCCGAGGATCGGCGGCGACCCGTGGCAATCACTGCCGGCGGTCGCCAGCACGCCGAGTCGCTCGGCCAGTTGCCGATAACGCTGTATTTGCGTGCCGCTGTGTTTGGGATGCCAGACTTCGAGACCATCCAACCCCACCGCCACCAATTCGGCTAGCCGGTGGTCCACGTGATTCAAGCCCGGATGCGCCAGCACTGCACGGCCGCCACAGCGGTGAATCAACGTGATCCCTTCGGCCGCAGGCAGACGTTCGTGTTCGACATAGCCGGGGCGGCCGGGTTTCAAGAAACGCTCAAATGCTTCCTCCGTGCTCTGCACTTCGCCGCTTTGCGCCAACGCCCGCGCCACGTTGGGGCCGGTCCCTCCGCCCAGGCCC
>CALBCO010000202.1 GCA_937927265.1 uncultured Verrucomicrobiae bacterium
CGTACTGTGTCGCGTCTCCCGCCCCGCCACCGTGTCCGCCCCACTCCACCTTTTCAACACCTCCTAGAAAAACCGGGGAATGTCCTTTGGTTTTCAAGGTTGACACGATTGGGCCTCGTCGGATAGGATGCGGGCGTCGGACAGAGCGTAGTCCCGTCAAGAGGCCGGACAATGGTGACGACCACGTGGGCCACGGCGAGTCCAAACAACCAAAAACGGAGGCAATCAAATGAAAAGCGTGTGGAAAAAGAAGCTCTGTGGGTTCACCCTGATCGAGTTGTTGGTGGTGATCGCCATTATCGGTATCTTGGCGGCGTTGTTGCTGCCGGCCTTGAGTCAGACCCGCGAAAAAGCGCGGCGCACCAGTTGCATGAACAACCTCAAACAAATCGGCTTGGCCATCGCCCAGTATGTGGATGATTACGGCGGTAGAAATCCTGCTGCACCCGCACCACCAACAATCCAAGGTTGTGCGCTGGTTCTCAGTAATTATGTTTCCTCGTCAGCAAAACTGTGGGTGTGTCCTAGCTCGTCGTTACAGGCACCGGTGAATTACGCAGACATCGTGGCTGCAAGTATCTCCTATGCGTATGCGTTGACAAACCAATTCCAAGCGGCCACGCTGGCCCCGCTAATGTTCGACAAGGGCGTAACGACCCCGACTTCTGAGTCGAGCTGGAAAAGTGACAGTGCCCACAAAGGTGTCGGCGGAAATATTCTTTGGAACGATGGTCATGTGGATTGGAATCTTAAATTCAAAGGAGACCCCGTCACCGGTGGTAGCGGGTTGCTGGGAAACTAGTGTAAAGCATCATTCAGGTGCGCTTGAGATCGGGCGGCGGCAACGCCGCCCGATTTCTTTTTCCTGGGTGGGGACACGAAAAACGCGGATTGGGCGTGATTTTGTGCTTGCGTTTGCGGGGCGGGCCGCTATTTTACGGGCAAACTTAACATAAGGGGTGGGGACCCATGTATCTGAAGAGTCTGACGTTAGTCGGTTTCAAGTCGTTTGCCGAAAAAACGACACTCGAGTTTTTGCCGGGCGTGACCGCGATTGTCGGTCCGAATGGGTGCGGCAAATCCAACGTGGCTGATGCCATTCGGTGGGTGCTCGGCGAGCAATCCGCCAAGGCGCTGCGCGGCAGCGAAATGGCCGACGTGATCTTCAACGGCACCGACGGCCGCAAACCCATCAACCTCGCCGAGGTCTCTATGACTTTCGCCGACGTTGATCCCAAACAACTCTCCCTACCGGGCGTGAACCTTGATTTTTCCGAGATCACCATTACCCGCCGTGTCCACCGCGACGGTAACGGCGAATACTTCATCAATAAAACCCCCTGCCGGCTGCGCGACATTCAAGGACTGTTCATGGATACCGGCATTGGCCGGTCGAGCTATTCGCTGATGGCCCAAGGGCAGATTGACCAGATTCTGAGCGCTCATCCCGAAGACCGCCGGCTCATTTTTGAGGAAGCCGCTGGCATCAACAAATACAAACACCAGAAAAAAGAAGCCATCCGCAAACTCGACCTCACCGAGCAAAACCTCATTCGCGTCACCGACGTCATCAAGGAAGTCAAACGCCAAATCATCAGCCTGCAGCGCCAAGCGGGTAAAGCTCGCCGGTACAAGGAACTCTTCGACCAACTCAAAGCCCTCGAAACTCGCCTCGCCCGCCATCAGTTCGACCAGTTGCAAGCCGCCATTGCCGGGTTTGAAACCCAAATCGCCACGCTGGCGGCGCAATCCGAACAATACGCCGCCGAGATCACCTTCCAAGAAACCCAGATTGACGACCTGCGCCGCTCCCTCGCCGAAATCGAACGCGCAATCAACGACACCGTCAGCCGCGACCACGAATGCAAGAGCGACGCCGACCGGCATCAGCAACGCATCGCGACCAACACCGAGCGCATCGCCGAGCACGAACGGCTGATCGAGAGCCACCGGCGCGAGATCGCCGCCACGGAAGAAAAGATTCATATCGAGGAAAACACGCTCGTCCGTCTCAACGCGGAGTTTGCCCAGATCGACGCGGAACTGGCCGCTGCCCAGGCCCGGTTACAGGAACAGGAGGCCTCCTACCGGCAAGTCCAAACGGAGTTGGCCCGGCAACGCGTCGCGCTCGACGAGCGCAAGGCCGGCCTGCTCGCCGCCGAAGGCGAAATCACCCGCTGCCGAAATGAGTTGGCCGCCCTGGACCACAAGAAGAAACTGGACTTGCAACGCACGGACCGGCTGTCCGCCGAAAAACTCCAACTCGAGGATCAACGCCGCGACTTGGAACAACGCATCGCTGCGTTCAATCAGGGGGTGACCGAACTGCGGCAGACGGTGGCGACCTTGCGCGCCCAACTCCCCGCCCGCGAAACCGAGTTGGCCGACCTCACCCGGCAACTCCGTGACATCACCCACCAACACGAGAACGCGGTATCCGAGACATCACGGAAAGCCGCGCGGTTGGACGTGTTGCGGCAGTTGTTTGCCGCGCCGGATGGGCGGGCCACGCTGGGCAACATCATCGAAACCGATCCGCAATACGGCGCCGCCATCGAAGCCGCCTTGAGTCACACGTTGCGCACGGTGTTGGCCGATGATTTGACTGCGGCCCGCGCGTTTTTGGCCGGCAATCAAAAGAACCCGACCGTTGCCAGCCCTGACCTTTTGCCCGCCGGTCGGACCGATCTCCCGGTGGCGACCGGCACCCCGGCACTCTCCGTGGTGCGCATCAAAGACACTCGTTTTGAACCGTTGCTCCGGTCGTTATTGGCTGCAGTGGTCATTGTGGAAAATCTCGACGCGGCACTGGCGTTGCGCCAAAGCCAGCCGGGCGTGGCTGTGGCGACGTTGCCGGGTGAGTTTATCAACGCTCACGGCATCCTCAGCGCCGTCTCCCATAGCCACATCGCCGAGATGGCCGCCTTGATTGAGGAACTTCACCGGCAGAACAACCAGGTGAACGAACTCGCCGCCATCCAAGCCACGCTGGAACAACAGCAAACCGAGTTGACCCGCGCACTCGACCAGTTGCGCCACGAGTGCCATGAAAAGGAAGTCGCGCTCGCCGGTAAGGACGCTGAGTTGAACCTGTTGGCCGCGCAACAATGCGAGTGCGAACAAAAAGTGCATACCGTCGTGTTCGAGCTGAACAGCCTCGAAGAGCAGGACGCCGAGGGACGGCGGCAGCGGGAAGAGATTTTGGCGGCCTGCGCCGATGCCGAAACCCGGCAGGTTGCCATGCAGCAAGAATTGGCGGTTGCCCAACAGATCGTGGATGCCTTGCAGACGCGGCGGGAGGAGATGTTCGCGCTGTTGGGCGACCTGCGCGTGGCGGTCGGCGGCATCGAACATCGCCGCCGCTCCATCGAAGCCCAACGCGCGCCCATTGCCGGCCGCATCGAGGATTTGCAAAACCGCATTTGCACTTGCGGCGACGAAGTGACGGCGTTCAACACCCGCATCGCGCAGTTCCGCGAGGAGATTGCCGAGTCGGAGCAACGCATCGCCGCGGTCTCCGGGCAACGCGCGGAGTTGCAGCAGACCCTGGCCGGTTACCAGCATCAACGCGCCGAAGTCGCGACCGGCATCGGCCAGGCCGAGGCGGAACTGAAACAGTTGCGGCACCAAGCCACCGAGACGCAACAAGAAAAGTCCGGCCTGGACGTGGCGTTGGCGCAGAAGAAGATGGAGATTCAGGCGCTCAAGGAACGCATCTTTCAGAAATACCAACTCAATGTCGAAGAACTGCCCGCCGACGCCATCACGATTACCATCGCTGACCAGGGGCCGGCCATCAGCGAACAGGTGCCGCGCCCGACGGATTGGGATGCCATCGAACAACAGGTGACCGAGTTGCAGACCAAGCTCGATGCAATGGGACCGGTCAATGTCGAGGCGATTCAGGAGTACGACGAGTTGGAAGAACGCTACCGGCACCTCACTCAACAGCACGACGACTTGGTCAAAGCAAAGGAACAGCTCCTGCAAATCATCGCCAAGATCAACGCCACCACCAAGCAGTTGTTCAGTGAGACCTTTGAGAAAGTGCGAAACAATTTCCAGACAATGTTCACCGAATTATTCGGCGGCGGCAAGGCAAACCTGCTGTTGCTAGACGAGAACGATCCGCTCGAAAGCGGCATCGAAATCGTCGCCAAACCGCCTGGCAAACAATTGCAGAGCATCACGTTGCTCAGCGGCGGCGAAAAGACGTTGACAGCAACGGCGTTGCTTTTCTCGATCTACATGGTCAAGCCCAGTCCATTCTGCGTGCTCGATGAGTTAGATGCCCCGTTGGATGAATCGAACATCAACCGGTTTGTGCGCATCCTCCAGCGGTTCGTGACGCAGAGCCAGTTTGTGATCATCACCCACAGCAAACGCACGATCGGCATGGCCGACGCCTTGTACGGCATCACGATGGAAGAACATGGCGTCAGCAAGGTGGTCAGCGTCAAGTTCAGCCCGCGCGAAGAATCCTCGCGCCAGGCAGCAGAACGGGCGCGCGAAGCGCAGGAAGAGCGGATTGACGGGGCCGCCACCGTGCGGGGCCATCTCCGACCGCACGAAGAGCCCATCCGCAACGACCTGCTCCGCGCCAAGGAAGAAACCATTGCGGCAATTTCCGACACCACGCCGGTCATTGCGGAACAAGCCCCGACTTTGGCGGCGACTCCGCCAGAAGCTGAAGCCTTGAAGGCCGAGGTGCAGGCCGCGGTATCGGCGGCGGTGGAAGTAGTGGAAACCGCGAAAGAAATCGTGGCGGCCGCCGCACCCGAACCGGGCGCGCCAGCGCAATCCTAACACCCACGCCGGCAACCCAACGTCCACGCCTCGTTGGCGACTGGCCACTTTGGGGGAACGATCGTTCCCCCAAAGTGGCCAGTGTTTCGCCCCCTCAGCCATCCAACCGTCTCCGCCGGGGTTGTGATCTGGACAATTGACTGCCGCCGCCGCAGAGTATGAACCACAGCCATGAAACTGAAATCCGGCAAGTTCTTGGGACTGGTGGCGGTGGCGCTGGCAGCAGCCGCCGCGGGCGGCTGGTGGTGGTGGCAGTCGCGCCAGAGCCAGAAACCCCAATACCAAACCACCGAGGTCAGCCGCGGCCCGTTGGTGCAAGTGGTGACCGCTACCGGCCAACTTAACCCAGTGGTCAACGTGCAAGTCGGCAGCCAGATTTCGGGAACGATCGCCAAGTTGTTTGCCGACTTCAATTCGCCCGTGCAAGCCGGGCAGGTCATTGCCGAGATTGATCCCGCGACCTACCGCGCCGCGGCTCTGCAGGCCGAAGGGGAGTTGGCGCACGCCCAGGCCAGTCTTGAACTCGCCGCGATCAACGCCCGTCGCGCTGCTGACTTGTTCGCGAATCAATTGATTCCACAAGCGGACTACGACCAAGCGCAGGCCAGTCTCCGGCAAGCAGAAGCCGTCGTCAAAATCCGGCAGGCTGCCGTCGAACGGGCGCGCGTGGAACTCGCCCGCTGCACGATTTACTCGCCCGTGGATGGTGTCGTGATCAGCCGCAATGTGGACGTGGGCCAGACCGTTGCCGCCAGCCTTAGCGCGCCGACGTTGTTCGTCATCGCCAACGACCTGACCCAAATGCAGATCAACGCCAACGTCGCCGAAGCCGACATCGGTGGCGTCACCGAAGGTCAGGCAGTGGAGTTCACCGTGGACGCATTCCCTTACCGAACGTTCCATGGCCACGTCATCCAAGTCCGCAACGCGCCGACCACGGTGCAGAACGTGGTCACGTATGACACCGTTGTCGCAGTCAACAATCCCGACCTGAAACTGCGCCCCGGCATGACCGCCAATGTGGCGATCATCATTGCCCAACGCGACCAAGCCCTCAAAGTCGCCAACGCCGCGCTTCGATTTCAGCCGCCCGAACTGTCCGCTCCGGCCGCCGCACGGCCGGCGGTTCTCACCCGACCAACCACCCGTGGCCAGATAGAACGCTCCCCCCGGCAAACCGTGTACCGCGTCGGTCGCAATGGCGAACTCGAACCGCTCACCATCACCGTCGGTATCAGCGATGGTTGGGCGACCGAAGTGCTCGACGGCCTCGCCGAAGGCGACCGGTTGGCGACAGGCACCGTCGCGCCGGCCACGACCAGCACCCGCGTTCCGACCAATCCGTTTGGCGGCAGCTTCCGCCGCCGGTGACCGGGAGCCGCGAATGTGAATCCCGTCATTCAGCTCACCGATGTCCACAAGATTTACCGGACCGGGGAGGTCAACGTGCATGCTGTGCGGGGTGTGACGTTGACGATTGCCCGCGGTGAATTCGTGGCGATCATGGGCGCGAGCGGTTCCGGCAAGTCCACGTTGATGAACATCCTCGGTTGCCTTGACCGGCCAACACGCGGCCAGTACCGGCTCGACGGCACCGCCGTGGCCGACCTCGATGGCGATGGGTTAGCCGACTTGCGCAACCGGAAACTGGGGTTTGTCTTTCAAGGATTTAACTTGCTGCCCCGAACCTCGGCACTGGAGAATGTGGAACTGCCGATGATGTACCTGCACGAACACCTTCCGGCGGCGACGCAACGCGAGCGAGCACTACGGGCGTTGGCGACGGTGGGATTGGCCGACCGGGCGCGTCATGACCCCAACCAATTATCCGGCGGTCAACAGCAACGGGTGGCGATTGCGCGGGCGTTGGTCAATGCGCCAATGGTATTGTTGGCCGACGAACCGACCGGCAACCTCGACAGCCAGACCAGTGTCGAAATCATGCGGGTGTTCCAGCAACTCAACGAGACCGGCATCACCATCGTCATGGTCACCCACGAGGCCGACATCGCCACTTACGCTCAACGACGGCTGGTGATGAGCGATGGCGTGGTCGTGACGGACGAGCCGCTGGCCCGGCGCGCCACTGCGGGGGCGCCATGAGAATGCTCATGACGCTGCGGGTGGCGGCACGGGCGTTACGCCGCAACAAACTGCGGTCGGCCTTGACCACGCTGGGCATCATCATCGGCGTTGGCGCGGTGATTGCCATGGTCAACATCGGCGGTGGTGCCAAGGCGCAAGTCGAGGCCCAGGTCGCCAGTCTCGGCCAGAATGTGATTCTGATTTTTTCCGGCAGCTTCACGCGGGGTGGGGCGCATTCAGGCTGGGGCGGCGCGGGCACGTTGACCGTGGAGGACGCGCAGGCGATCGCACGCGAGGTGCCAGCGGTGCTCTACGTCAGCCCTGAAGTGCGGACAGTCGCCCAAGTCGCCACGGGCAACCAGAACTGGAACACGCAGGTGCTGGGCACAGGGGCAGACTACTTTGAGATCCGACAATGGGCATTCACGGCGGGGACGGGGTTTACCGAGCAGGATGTGCGCGCCGCCACCAAGGTCGCCGTGATCGGCCAGACCACCGCCCAACAATTGTTCGGCTCGGCCCACCCGCTCGGCGAAATCGTCCGTATCAAAAATATGCCGTTTGTCGTCATCGGTGTTCTCGCGCCCAAGGGGTTGTCCATGATGGGGTCGGATCAGGACGACGTGATCGTCATCCCCTACACCAGCGCGATGAAACGGATTACGGGGGCGACCACGTTGCGTTCGATCATGGTGCAGGCAAAATCGCCCGCGTTGCTGCCGACGGCCGAAGAGCAAATCACCGCCCTTTTGCGCCAGCGCCACCGGATCACGGCCGGCAAGGAGGACGATTTCATGGTGCGCAACCAGCAGGAAATTGCCGAGATGGCCACGGCGACTTCCAAAGTCATGACCACCTTGCTTGGCGCGATTGCGAGTGTCTCGTTGATTGTGGGCGGCATTGGCATCATGAATATCATGCTTGTCAGCGTCACCGAGCGGACGCGGGAGATCGGGATTCGACTGGCCGTGGGTGCGCGTCGCCGGGACATCCTGCTGCAATTCCTGATTGAGGCGGTCACGCTGAGTTCGTTGGGTGGACTGATTGGGATTGGGGTGGGCATCGCCACGTCGCAAATTCTCGCGCGGGTGATGAACTGGCCCACGATCATCTCGTGGCCGGCGATTCTCGGCGCGTTTTTATTCAGCGGCGCCGTGGGCGTTTTTTTTGGGTTCTACCCGGCCCGCAAGGCCGCCCGGCTTGACCCCATCGAAGCTCTCCGCTACGAGTAACGCCATGCTCGAGACCGCCCTGCAAGCCGCCGCCGCCGCCGGCCAGTTGTTGCGCCAGAACTTCGGCGCGCCATTGACCGTGGATGAAGCCACCCACCACGACATCAAACTGGAAATTGACAAACGCGCGCAGGAGACGATCACCCGCGTCATCCTCGCGGATTTCCCGCAGCACGCCATCCTCGGCGAGGAAGGGGTGACCGGCCGCACCGACGCCGAGGTCCGCTGGGTGGTGGATCCACTCGATGCAACGGTGAATTATTTTTACGGTATCCCGCACTATTGCACTTCGATCGCGGCCCAGCAGCGCCGCGGCCCGGATCAATGGGAGACGGTGGCGGGCGTGGTGTATGCGCCGGAGGTGGACGAAATGTTCGCCGCCGCCCGCGGCGAGCCGGCCACGTTGAATGGGCAGCCGATCCGGGTGAGCACGCGCGAGCGGCTGGAGGAGGCGATTGTCGGGATCGGTTTTTTCAAGAGTGCGGAGACGATCCGCCAGAGCATGCGTTATTTTCAAGACCTCCTCCCGCGAGTGCGCAAGATGCGGTTGATGGGGTCGGCGGCGCTCGACGTGGTGTATGTGGCCTGCGGCCGGTTCGACGCGTACATCGAACACGGCATTAAACTCTGGGACATTTGTGCGGGGCAGTTGATCTTGGAACAAGCCGGTGGCCATTGCGTCTCCCGTCCCGCAGGCGCGCCGCACACCTGGGATGTGATCATGAGCAATGGCCGGTTGCCCCTTGCGCTGGGCGAGCAGCCCGTCATTTCTTAAACCAGCCGCCCACCAATCGCCACGCCCGGAGCAGGCGCCGCCCCGTCTGAAAGGCGACGCGGCCGTGCCGGGCCAGGAAATAACCCGCCAGCGGCGCCAGTCCCCACGCCACCGGCCGCCAGCATTGCCAACCGCGATAAACCGTGTCCACCCAGCGGAGGGCATGCTGGATCTCCTGGGCTTCCAACCCAATGATGTGACGCTGGGCCTCGGCTTGGAAGATTACCAGCTCCTTGCGTTGGTGCAAGGTGGTCAGTCGGGTTTGCCGAGCCATGCGCAGTCCTTTCGGAATTCTGCGACCGTCGCGGCAAACGGGCGCGGTCCCTGCCGCAATTGGCGCACGATGCTCCACGCCAGCCCCGCCGCCGTCAGTCCGTAAGCGAGAGTCACGACGAGCAGCGTGAGGACCGGGGCAGTCTCCCACAAGCAGACCACTAGCAACGCCGTGGCGGTGATGAGGGCGAGAAAACCCAACACGACCGCTGCCACGGCGCGCCAGAGCAGGTTGAAGAGCCGGAGCTTTTCCTCCTGCAACTCGATGGTGAACAATTCGAGCCGTTTTTCGGCCAAGGCCAAGACTCCGGCCACCAACCGACGGCCCGCCGCCCACACCCCCGTATCCGGTGTCGGGGTCATGATCTATTTGCGCGCAAGCAGCACGCCCAAGAGCACCCCCACGCCAAAAGCCACGCCAAGTGATTCGTAGGGATGGTCGCGGATGATTTTGTCGGTGGCCTTGGCGCCGGCGACCACTTTCTCCTCGAGATGCTGACAGGTGTCTTTCATTTGGCTGAGCGAGGTTTGCAGCCGCGCCTTCAACTCTTCGAGTTTGCTGCCGGCATCCGTGGCCCCGGCTTTGAGCAAAGCTTCGGCATCGCGAATTAACACGCGCAGGTCCTGCGCGAGTTTCTCGCGGGTGACACCCCCTGCGGAATCAGTGACTTGTGGCATTGTTGTTTCCATAACGTCCTCCTGTTGTTTCCCCGGTTGGGTCGTGCCCGACTGCGGTTCAACTCTCTGCCTTATGTTACGCCCGTTTGGCGGCGGCGCAAGTCCTGACGACCGGGCGTCACTCGATCTTGGTGCCCGGGTGTGCGGCCACGCCCTTGGCCCGGGCGGCTTTGGTCAGCATGTGCGCGCTGACCGGGGAAGTCAGGAAAATGAACGCCGTGGCCAACACTTCGCGGATGCTGATTTTGTCGTAGCCAAACGAGAAATGCAGCACCGCCGCCAACAGCACGAACCCCATGCCCAACGTCGCCGCCTTGGTCGGCCCGTGCATCCGCGTGTAGAAGTCCGGCAACCGCAACAGGCCCACCGACGACGTGAGGATGAACGCCGTGCCAATCACCAACGCCGCTGCTGTCAGCCACTCAATCAATGATGCC
>CALBCO010000203.1 GCA_937927265.1 uncultured Verrucomicrobiae bacterium
TCGTCGCCGCAAAATCATTCTGCAGATAGAGTCCGTCATCCACGCGACCGGCCTGTCGGTCCGTGATGCCCGGCCACCGAACGATCATCGGCACCCGACAGGTAATGCTATCGGCAAATTGATGGTCACCATAGACGTTTAGCTCGCCCAGCGTTTCGCCATGGTCGGAGGACAACAGGATCACCGTGTCATCGAGGACGCCTTCCCTGGCCAACGCCTCGAGCACGAGGCCGACGTGGTGATCGGCATAGGCCGTGCCGGCATCATAGCCGTCGAACAGCCGCCGGGCTGCCGCCATTGAGTCAATCACGCTGGGTTGCTTCGGCCAGCGTCGGGCCATTTCTTTTTCCCAATCGCTAAAACCAAAGCCACAGACTTCTTGTGCCGAGTGCGGCCCCGGACGACTCCAATGTTCGCGCCGCAATTCTTCGGAGTACCAAGCAGGCAAGGGTTGATCGGCAAAGCGCTGGATAAACTCATCCGGCGCACGGTACGGCGTGTGCGGATCCCAGATGTGATAGTGCAAAAACCAGTTGTCCGATTTTCCGTTGCGGCGGATCCAGTCCAACGCAATGGGCGTCACCTCCTCAGCGCCCTCGGCGCCGCCCTTGCCCATGTTGTGCATCTCGTTGAACCCGACGTAATACCACCACGACGAATGCCGTTCGCCAAACGTGCTGATGCTCACCGTCTTCAATCCTGCCTTGCGCAACAGCGGCACCCAGCCAGTCCAATCGAGGTGTTGCCGAAACTGGCGCTGCGGTCCTTCGATAAACGGGTCCGCCGCCACGCCGCCATGACAGATCGCGCCCGTATGAATCCCAAACCGGCCCGTGAACAAGCTCGCCCGGCTCGGCAGACACGGCGCGTCGGAGACGTAACAGTTGTCGAACCGCACGCCCTGCGCGGCGAGACGGTCAATGTTGGGACTCGTCGGCCGGTGGTACCCGTAGCAACTCAGGTGATCCGGCCGCAACGTATCAATGTCAATATAGAGAATCCGCATAATGTTCCTTTCGACGTGTCGCCGAAGCTAGGCAAAATCCAACAGCGGGTCAACACTCGCCGGCCTCGTACAATCTGATGAAACATTCACATCCCGATGAATCGCCGGGATTGGACGGACCAATACTCTGTCGGTATTTGCCGGCAACCTTCATGTCGGCTCAAAGAGGAAACAAATGCAACATCGCTTTCGTCACCGCGTACTTGACCGGCCGACCCTGTAAATGCGCTTCCAGGTCATCCGTCAACCACGTCAATGCCCGATCCACGGATTCCACCAAACCACCCGCCCGGTGTGGAGTGAGATACGTGTTCGGCAACGACCGCCACGGTGAATCCGCTGCGAGCGGCTCCTGGTCAAACACGTCAAGCAGGGCAATCAGATCGCCCTTGGCCAAACGTTCCTGTAACCCCGCACCGTCCACAAGACTCGACCGGCTGACGTTGACCAATACACTCTGCGAGGGCATCGCCATGATGAGTTTACGATTGAGGATACCGTTGGTCTCCGGCGTCACCGCTGCACACAACACCAACACTTCCGCCGTGCGCGCCAGTTTCGACATCGGCACTGCCGTCGCGCCGTACTGTTTCAACACCTTGGCGGGCGCGTATGGATCGTGCACCAGCAACTTCACCCGAAACGGCTGTAACAACTCCGCCAGTCGTCGCCCAATCCCACCGAAACCGACCAAGCCGACGGTACGCCCAGTCAATTGCCGCTCGCGCGGATCAATATCCGCCGGAAAGTTTTGCACCCATTGCTCCGTACCGGCCCGCATCGCGGCATGATACGCGCTCGTCTGGCGCAACCCGGCCAGCATCAACGTCAACGCCATCTCCGCCACTGCGGGCGACCAGCAATGACGGACTTCCGACAGCGTGATCCCAAGCTTCAAGGCTGTGTGCACGGTGAGATTGGCCGCGTTGATGGCGCCGATAAACTTCAGTTTCGGACACTGTGCCAACATCGCGTCGTCGAACCCCGGCCAAGCCCACATCAACACCGCGTCCGCCCATTGCAGGTCGCGCAAAATTTCTTCCGGTGTATTATGCGAGGCAGGACGCAGCACCGCCAGTTTCCGCAACCGTTGCCAGTGCGGCTGCAACCAAGCCACCGTGTGATACGAGGGCGGCAAATTCACCAACAGATTAATCTTTTTAGTCTTCATAATTTCACCATCGCTCCATTTTGTCGGGCAGACTCGAGCACCGCCGCCACGAGTTTCAGACTGTTCAGCCCGTCGCGTGCCGGCGACCGGGTTTTGCTACCCGTACGAATCGCATGCAGAAAATCGTCCGTCTCCGCGCCGGACACATCGGCGTCTTCCGTGAACTCTTCACGGGTGACTTGCTCCCCGTCGTGCGTGAACACGGTGGACTCGTCGGGCTTCACCCAAAACTGCCCAGTGGTCCGGTATTCGAGCACCGCCCGGTCGCAGACCGCCCGCCAATCGCCGATGAAATGCACTGGCAACGCGCAGTTACTGCCGGTAATGCATGCGACCGCGCCGTTTTTGAATCGGACGACGCTGGCCGATGTGTCCTCGATGCTGTAGCCGGCCACCTCCTTGTGCGCCAAATTCGCCGCGTAGCCGGTCACGGACTCGATTGGCCCAAACAAGTGCATGGCCAGATCATAAATATGAATCACCTGTTCGATCACCTGCCCGCCCGACTTGGTCACGTCCGGCCACCAACCTTTGTTCGGCATCCGACACCAGTACCGGCCTTCAAACAACGTGGGCGCACCTGCTTGGCCGCCGGCCATGAGTTGCCGGAATCTTTCCACACACCGTTTGAACCGGTAATGGTATCCCACCTGGCTGACCACGCCGGCTTTTTCGATGGCCGCAACCATTTGCTCGGCGCGCGCCACGGTGAGCGCAATGGGTTTTTCGAGAAACAGATGAATCCCGCGCGCCGCCGCCGCCTCGACTTGCCCGGCATGGGCAAACGGTGGCAAACAGACATACAACGCATCCAGCTTCGCTTCGGCCAACATACGGTCGAAACTGTCAAACACCACCGCATCGGTCGCACCGAGTTTCTCCTTCAACGCCGCCGCCGCGCCCGGCGCGACATCGCAGATACCGGCCAACGTCACACCCTCGCGTTTCACCAGCCGTTGTCCATGCGTCTGCCCCATGAACCCGGCCCCCAATATCCCAACTCGTAGTTTTGTCATGCTTCATTTCCTCTCAATAATCGCCATGCTTGTTTGTGCATGGGCGAGACCGGCACTCCATGCAGCAACGGGTCGTCGGTATCTTCCATCCAACGGCACAAGCGCTCTAGCAGTTCCTGCCGCTGCTTCGTCGCGGGAAGATTCACTAACTCATTCGGGTCGGCGGTCAAGTCATAAAACTCCACTAACGGCCGCGCCCCGAGCGGCGACGCCACCGGCGTTGTCAGCGGCCGCCAGGCTTGGCTCGGATCCTGAATCGGCTCTCCAGCGGCAAAGTTCACGATCAGCTTGTGCGTCGCCGTGCGAATGGCTCGCATGGGATTGAACCAACTGTGATAGGTCAACTCGGCAAACACAGCGTCCCGACCGGGCCGCAGGAACGACTGCCCCTGCACGGTGCCGGGCACGGGCAGGCCAGCTAATTCCAATAGCGTGGGCAGATAATCCACGTTGCTCACAAGGTTGTCGCGCACGGCGCCGCCGACGAGTCCACCCCGCGGCCAACGAATGATCAGCGGCACCTGCAAGCCCGGATCGTATAACGTACATTTCGCCCGTGGAAACGGAATACCGTGATCAGCCGTGAACACCACGATACTGTTCTCCGCCAACCCGTTTGCGTCCACCGCCGCCAACACGCGTCCCGCCGCTGCGTCCATCTTGCGGATGATCCCCTGAAACTCCGCCAACTCTTCACGGGCGCTCGGTTCATCTTGGAGAAACGGTGGCACCGTCACGCCGCGGCTATCATCCGGCGACGCGTCACCGAAATTGAATGGCCGATGCGGCTCGAAAAAACCGACCTGCAGGTAAAATGGCCGGTCAGCCCCGCGTTGCTCTGCCAGCAACTTCTCCGCGCGTTCCGCGACGACCTCGCACACGAGGTTCTCGTGTTGGCCCGTGTCGAAGCCCAAATCGGTCCGATGCGACTCGTGGATTTGCCCAATCGCGGCGGTCCGGTAACCCTGATCGCGGAGAATAGCGGCCAGATGCCGTTCGTGCGGATGCAAATCCCAGCCGTGGATCCCGTGCGTCAAGCCCAGCATGCCGTTGCTGTGCGGGTACCGGCCTGTGAAGATGGCCGACCGGCTGGCGCTGCACGACGGCGACACGCAATAGCTGTTCCCCCACCGCACGCTGTTGGCCGCGAGCGCGTCCAGGTGGGGGGTGTGGACCGTCGGCACCCCGTAACAGCCGAGATGTTGGCCGAGATCATGACAGATAATAAAAACGATGTTGGGATGATTCATGGTTGAAGTCACTTCAGGTTCTGCCACGGCCCCCAACCGGGTTCTTCCGGTCGTGGTGGCGGTTCACTCCGCCCGGCAAAATCCGCCGTGTCGCGCATCCACTGCGCCAACCGAGCCGCCAACGCTGCTTTCACCTGCCGGTATTCGGGCCGGTCGACAACGTGGACGAATTCCTGCGGATCGTGGCGGACATCATACTATTCTTCGGCGACACGTGGCGCGGTCGAAACGGGCCAACCAAGTTCATAGTCCAGCGATTCGGGTTGCCACCCCGCTGGGAACTCCCACGGCAACAGCGGCCGGGGTTTCACTTCCGGTTTGAACCACCGGAGGTAATGAAATTCCGGCGTCCGCACCGCGCGCACGGGGTCGTACTGGTCAACAAATCCGTCCGCCCCGCGGGCGGGGCGTTCGCCGTGGTAATTCCGCTCGGTGTAGAGGGCGTCGTGTGGCCGATACTCACCGCCGGTGAGCAAGGGCCAGAACGAGCGTCCTTGCACGTCCCCCGGCACCGGCACGCCCGCCGCCTCGCAAAACGTCGGCATGAAATCAATGTTCTGAATCAAATGTGTCACCTGCCGGCCCGCGCCTTGTCCGCCCGGCATTCGCACCAGCAACGCGATCTCCACACCCCGGTCGTACAGTGTACCCTTGCTCCGCGCCGCAGAGATGCCGTGGTCCGTCGTGAACACCACCACGGTGTTCTGGGCGTATCCCAACTGGTCGAGCGCGTCGAGCAACAGGCCGAACTGCGTGTCCATGAACCGGACCGCCGCCTGAAACAATCCCAGACCAGCGCGCGTCGCCCGGTTATCCGGGATGTACGGTGGGATCCACACCTGCTCCGGCGGCACGGGGCCGCCGTATTTTCGGCCGTCGCCCCACGATGAGCTATGCGGTTGTTGGGTGCCGATGTTCAGGTAGAACGGACGCGACCGGTCGCGGGTCTCCAAATAGGCCACGGCGTTGGCCACGGCCCGGTCGGCATTCCAATCCGCCCAATGCCGCGTCAGGTCCATGGCGTAGCGGTCGGAGTTGGGGTGCCGCTCGTGGTTGACACCGCTAAGGATAGTTTCATAACCGGCCGCGTTCAGGTAATCCACAATCGTCATCTGCCGGGCGTGCAGCGGCCAACCCATATGCGATAGCCCGATGGCCTCGGTCGTGTGCGCGTACCGGCCCGTCATCGCGCAGGCGCGCGAGGGCGAACAGGCCGGGGAATTGCAGAAAGTGTTGTTGAATTGCACCGCCTGTCCGGCAAACGCCTCCAGGCGCGGCGTCTCGACGGGCACGCCGTAGCAACTGAGGTGCTTGCCGATGTCGTGGCAGACGAAGTAGAGGATGTTCGGTTGGTTCATGGTTACAGAAGCAAACGTATCGCGGCGAGCACAGTGAACACAAGTACCATCTGCTCGAAGCCGCGTTGCGGGATATAGCGCACAATGTGCGGCCCGAGCAACGCGCCCGGCACCATCGGCACAAGCAACACCACGTCGAGCAACAAGGATGATTTGTTGATCAGCCCCAGCCCGACGCTGAACGGCACTTTGAACAGGTTCAACAGTAAAAAGAACCATGCCATCGTGCCGATAAACGTCATTTTGGGCAGCCCCATCGCCAACAGGTAAAGAATCATGACCGGCCCCGCGGCATTGGCGACCATCGTGGTGAACCCCGCCAGCAATCCCGTCAACCCCGCAAACCACCAGGAGTGCGGCAACCACGTCGCCAACGCCTCCGGGTCTTGCGTGGTCCGTTGACGCCACAAGTGCAGCCCGGTCATACCCACCAAAATCAGCCCTATCAACCGCGCCACCTGCGCATTGTTCACCCGGCCCAGCGCCAACGCGCCGACCACTACTCCGACCACAACCCATGGACTCAACCGCCAGACATACCGCCAGTCGGCGTGTTTCCGGTAAATCGCCACGCCGATCACGTCCGCCGCGATGAGCAACGGCAACAACGCGCCCGTGGAGGCCCGGGCCGGCAACGCATTCGCAAAACAGGCTACGCCGAGAATCGCCACCCCGGCAATCCCACCTTTCGACAACCCGGTCACAAACGCGCCGATCGCCAGCAACATCCATTGCGTGATCGTTAGGTCCATCTGCCCCACCGTTTATTTTCAGTTCTGCCCATGGCAGGCGATGTTGCGGACGCAGCCTGCGGCAATCAAGCACGGAATCGGAAACGACACAGTTGCAACCGGCGAATATCAAGAGCGCGGTCAGAGCCACCCTCTCCAAGAGCCGAGATCGCTTTCCTCGAAGAGCAAGGGAAAACACACCGTTCTTTCATCATGCCCATAAGGAGAATCCGCTTCGACAAGGCGCGATGCCCTTTGGAACGCACCAATGTTTGCCGCTGACTGTCATCCCCAACTCCGCCGACGCGGCCCACTCCAAGTGAAGCGTTCAGTACAAGGCTGACGATCGAGCCTGGTGCCGTCGTGGATTGCGTTGAAGAGCGGAGCAGGCGATGACAATTCCCCCCAAGTCCATG
>CALBCO010000204.1 GCA_937927265.1 uncultured Verrucomicrobiae bacterium
ACGGAGAGCGATCCGACAGGGGGGGAGAATTGGGAGCGGCTGGTGCTGTTGGCCAACGAGACTGGCCGCGACTTGTATCTGGGGTTGCCGGCGTTGGTGGATAACGAGTATTTGACGAAACTTGCGCAGTTATTGAAGTATGGCTCGGATGGAGTCGAACCGTATGAGCGTCCGGTTGCGGTGCCGCGGTATCCGCCGTTGAACCCAAATTTGTGCGTGTATTTCACCATCGGCCCCGAAACGTGGAACTGGGAATTACCTGCCACGCAGGAGACGTGTTTACGCTCCCTCCTCGAGGTGGAACAGGGGACGGCCGAGGGCAAGATTCTCAACTGTGACGGGCGCATCGAGACGGCTGATTTGATGTCGTTGCGGCGATGGATCGCGTTGCGGACGGTGCGGGCGAGCGAGATTTTTCAATCGGTTTTTGGCCGCGAAGGGTTCGGGACGAGGTTCCGTCCTGTGCTCGAGTATCAGACCGCGAATGGACAGTCCACGGCATCGCTGGCGCTCGATTTTTTGGATGGCTATTTCAACAATGGATGGGGCGATTTTGTGAAACAGCCGCAACCGGTTGCTCGTTACCTCTGGGGGGCTGGCGGTGCGGCTGGTTACGGTCTCGCCAATCCCGAAGGTCGGCAAACCGAAGTGGTGGTGCCAGACGCGAGTTTTGAACATGTGCCCGTACCCGAAGGGCCGGTCGTTAGTCAGCCTCCGGGTACTCCCTGGCAATTCAGAGGGGAAGCCGGGCTTTATCGGCCGTGGCATTCTGCTGTCGCTGACTATGAATCGGCCAAACGAATCGGCCAAGACACGAACACGGCCTACGGATTCAAATTTCGTGTTGGCAACCGTCCGTTGTACGTTCACCAACTCGGCCGTGCGTTCACTCATGCCAATGCTGGAGCAGTGTTGCATCTGCTGCGCGCCAGCGACTACATGCCCGTGCTGACTGGGGATACGGGGCCGATTTCGTCGTATCGGGCTCATGTGAGCGGTTACTACTTCACACCGCCGGTTCGCACACCGGTATGCCTCGACCCGGATACCACGTACTATTTGCTCACGGTTTCGAAGGGTGACCGTTGGATAGCGACGGCGGCGGATGACAAGCCTGCACCGGCCAATGCGCCTGGTCTGACCATTCTTGCGGCAACGAAAGCGATAATCAACAACCCTGCTCGTCCTGCGACATGGAAAGTTACGGACACGGCTCCGTCGTCGGTGTTCGGGCCGGTGACGTTTTTGTATTCGTTTCAACCGCAGCCACCCTCTCTATGGCCATTACCGCCGCACGGGCAACAGGCGGCCGTGTTGCGGGGGCAGGGTGAATTGGCCACCAGCGTTGAATTTAACCAACCCGGCGCATACGCATTGACTTTTCACGCCTACGGCAACGAGTCGCCACAGTTGCTGATTACTGTGGGGGACGAATCGGTCAGCCCGCGACATCAGATGGATTACCGAGTCGCGCCGACCAATGCGCCCGGCCTGTTTCGCAGTCCGTACCGCAAAAACGGATTCAAAGAGGAGTGGGGGAGTGCGGTGTTCGAGGTTGGTGAGCCGGGTGTGCGGACGGTACGGTTCAGTGGGCGGGTTGCGGCGACGAACTGGGTCGTGTTGGATCATGTGCGTGTGGTCAGTGTGGATGCGTTGCTGAGAAGCGGGTTTGGTAGTGATGAGGAAGCCGCGCAGGCTGCCGAGAAACAATGGCGAGAGACGCAGTACAAAGACTCACAGTTGGCCCTCGTGTATGGTTTGGCCAGGGTTGCGCCAGTGGCCGGATGGTGGGGGGGGAGCAAACCCATCCAGATCTATGCCCGCTTCAAGGATCCACGCACGGAAACCTTGCAGAATGTCTCGGCAACGATTCTTCAGGGTAGTGGAGTATACCTACCTGTCTGGGGAATGGGGCGGGACTGGCCTGCCAGCGCACTTGACCAAGCACTGAGCTTTCCCATTCCCAAAAGCTTGTGGGCCAGTGCCAATCAGTTGCCGGCGACCCATGAGAACGGACCGCTCATTCCTTGTGTTTTGGATGTTAGCAACAGTGTGCGTTGGGGGTGGAACAGCAATAACCCCTGGCTCACCGCACGAGGGAGTTATTTGAGTTGGACACTCGTTTGTTCCCGTGCCGGGCTGCATCAGATCACTGTGGATACAACTGGTGAAGGGCAATTTGAGCTTGAGTTGGATGGTACGCGTTTGGATGAAGCCCTGGAAGCCAACCAGGTCATTTCATGGAAGGTGCCATTGGGCTTTGGCGTTCATGGGGTGCGCGTGCGCAATCGCAGCGGCGAATTCCGCGTTGACGCTGTGAAAATCGAGCCAGCTCCATAATACTGCGCGTCCGGTCGGAGTGTTCTCACCGCTGCGGAAAGTTTCGGCAGGTGTCCCGGCAGCATTCCGTTCGATGGCGCACCAGAGGAAGGACCGGCCTGCAAGCGATGCCAGCCGTCGGGTGTGATTACTTCTTTCGCGTTGTGGCAGTGATTTCCAGACCTGTTGCGTAGTCCAACTGTTGCGGTTCGTCGGGTTCAACAATGCGTTGGCGGGTCATCCCTGTATAGTCCCAGGTGGCGGGGCGAGCGTCGGCGCGCCAGGGGCGGCGTTCCCAGTAATATCCCCGAAATGGATCGCGCGTGCGATTCATCCATTCGAGCAATTGGTCGTGCAGCCGATCGCGCACAGTCGAATGCCGTGAATCATGGATGAGATTGATCATCTCTTCGGGGTCGCTGTCGAGATCGTATAACTCGTCGGAGGTCAGGAGGTTGATGACGAGTTTATAGCGACCATCGCAGATGGCACGCATCAGTTGGAAGCCGCCAAAGCCATCATGGTCCGTCTCATACCGGCCAAACTCGATGAACACAGCCTCATTGACTCGGACCGACGGATCACGGAAACAGGGCAGCAGACTACGGCCTTCAAGCATTCCGAGTCGCGGTTGTCCAAAATAGTCGAGCAAGGTCGGTACAACATCAATATGAGAAACAGGGTGCCGACAGGCTGCCCTGACTGGGGACTGACCGGGCCAACGGACTAGGAGGGGGATGTTGGCCGTTTCCTCGTAGGCGACTGGGCCTTTGTTCCAAAGCCGGTGCGAGCCGAGCAGGTCACCGTGGTCGGAAGTGAAAATCACCAGCGCTCCCGGTGCGAACCGTTCCACCGCATCGAGCACCCGGCCAATCTCATCATCCACAAACGCATTGCAGCCGAAATAATGCGGAAAACGTATCTCTGGCGTAGTTGAGCTGGCACAGGCTGGGCCGGCCCAGATGCGTTGGTGTTCGGGTTTGTCAGTCAACGGGTCGGTGTGGTTACGTTTTGGCGGATAGACGAAATCGCGAAACTGGCTGGCGTAGGGTTCGGGACAGAGAAACGGCCCATGTGGTTCGTCGTAGGAAAGCACGAGCAAAAAATCTTCTGCGTGATGTTTGTTCAAAAAATCAATGGCCCGATTCGAGCAACGGTGGGCAAAGGTAAATTCGCGTTGGATGCCGGGGTTGAGGTTGGCGGACTCTTGGCGGGAAAGCCGTCGCTCGGCGGGCGTCAGTTCCTCCAAGTAGTTGCGCATGTCGTACCAGTAGGCCGGATCCCAACCGTCAGGACACCGGCCCAAGCCAAAGTAATCGGAACCGTCCAGATGCCATTTGCCGACGTAGGCGGTGTGGATGCCGGCAGCACGGAGACGTTGGCCAATCGTGCGGGTAATTTGACTCAGCGGCAAGCAATTCGCCCAACTACCGGTAGTGTGGGGGAATTGTCCGGTAAAAAGCGCCGCGCGGGCCGGCCCACAAACCGGTTGGCACGTGTAGGCCCGGTCGAAGCGGATCCCTTCGGCGGCGAGCCGGTCGAGGCGGGGCGTGCGCAATTCGGGATGGCCGTAGCACCCAAGCATGTTGGTCCCCTGTGTATCGGTCATGATGAAAACCACCTGTCGTTTCATAGCGGGTCTTATACTGGAAGGAACCGAACCGGACAAGATGGAGATGCGGCCTCCGGCTCCCGAATCATTAGCAAGCGAACCCAAGGGAGCGCGGGCATCCTGCCCGCGATGGATGAGGATTCTTAGCGAATAGACAGAGCGGCATTGGCTCAACGCGGGCAAGATGCCCGCGCTCCTTTTCTTCACCCTCGCGCTCACCCTAATTGCGGCTTGGCAACGGGTCGCTAATGATTCGGCCTCCGGCTGCAGCGTCGCGCGGTTCGCTTGACAGGCGCGCGCGCCGCCGGTAGTGTTTGCGCAAATGATAATGCTTTCCGCAAATGTAAAACGGAGAAGGAGACCATCTCCAGAGGCGGGCGACGCGCCCGCGTTGCGACGCGGGTTGCAGATGTTGGAGTTGCTCGCCGAACAGCCGTCGGGGCTGTTGCAAACAGAAATCGCTGAACGGTTGGACGCGCCGGATAGCAGCATCATGCGGATTGGCGCGGTGCTGGAGGAAATGAGATACGTTACCCGCCCGGCGGAGACGCGCCGGTATCAATTGACGCGAAAGCTGTTGGCGTTGGCCCGTGGGCGGAGCGAGGAATACAATCTGGTCGAGACGGCGTTGCCCGTCATGCGGCGGCTGCGGGATGAATTGCGCGAGGTGGTATTGCTCGGTGTTTTGGCGCCGGAGTTGGGGATGGGTATCACGTTGGCAATGGCGCGGGCGAAGTATCCGTTTGCGTTTCAGGTCGAGTTAGGCGCACCATTTCATTTGCACGCTTCGGGGCCAGGCAAGGCAATGTTAGCGGCGTTGACCGATGCCGAACGGGACGCGGTGTTGCCGCGGCTCAAGTTGGAACAATTGACTGCGCGGACCATTGTGACTCCACGGCAATTACGTGCTGAATTGGACCGGGTGCGCCAGCAGGGGTACGCGGTGGACAACGAAGAGTATTTCGATGGTTGTGTATGCGTAGGGGCGGCGATTCCGCGCGCGTCAGAGTTGCCGGTATATGCGTTGTGGGTGACCGGGCCTTCCACACGGTTTTCAGCTCGCCACGCACCACAGATTGCACCGCAGTTAATTGCGGCGGCGCAGGAATTGGGTGGTCAACATGAATAGGCGACTGACGTGCGCGAGGTCGAGTCTCCCGCCAATTTGGATTTGTCTGGGAGACGATGGAGGTCGGGGATTGCTCTCCGTTATTGCGGTGATGAAACGGGCGTGGCGCCGTTGGGGGTGGCGGATGCTGGTGGGGGTGATGGGGCTGTTGAGTGGCATCAACGCCCAAGCCGAGCAAACGGCGCCTCCGCGAATGTTGGTGGCGGGGATGGGCGTGGGGGCTGTGCTCGTCGAGAACGGCATGGTCACGAAGAGATATCCGACACAGGGTGCATGTCAGGACGCTTGGAAGTTGAGCGATGGAAGAGTTGTTGCGGTTGGCACTCAGTCTTTGCAGGGGTTCGATGCTGCCGGGCAAGTGTTGCAATCGTATCGAGCAGCGGCGGGCGTTGAGTTGCACAACTGCCAGCCGTTACCCGATGGTGGCGTCCTGTTGGCGGAATGCGGGACGAAACGTCTTCTCGAATTGAATGCCGATTTGGTGATTGTCCGCGAAGTGAAATTGGACATGATCCGGGAGGAGAAAGGGCACGGCCAGGTTCGGCATGTGCGCAAAACCGGGGCGGGCGATTATTGGGTCATGGCCTCCTACGACGGAAAAGCGTTCCGAATCAACAGCCAAGGCGTGGTACAGCGGGAAGTGGACTTGAGACAACTGCCCGCCCCTGTAACGGGAAAGATCGGCCACAGTGTGGTGCCGCTGAAGAACGGCAACGTGCTTATCGGGACTTCCTACGGGGCCTGTCTGGTCGAATTGGACCCGGCCGGGAAAATTGTATGGACACTTACGCCGCAGGATGTGCCAGAGATTGGATTGAAGTATGTGGCCGGCGTGCACCGCCTGCCCAACGGCAACACAGTCATTTCCGCTTACAACAGCGACTATCCCTTGTTCGAGGTCACGCCGGCCAAGACCGTCGTGTGGAAGCTCGCCAAGAATCCAGCCCTCGGCACACCGACCAATGTGCAAGTACTGGACGTGGCCGGGGATCCGTCGCAATTTGGATTGGAAAAATGAATGGTACGGTGGGGACAGCACAAGAGTGGGATTGGATAGAATGAGCGCACGATATTTTGGATGGCGATGGGTGGTCGGGGCAACAGCGGTGTTTGCTTTTGTCGCTGCCAACGGGGCGGAGTCCGATAATTGGCGCACAGAATTTTTGGCGGCGCGGGCGCGGTTGCAAGCCCAACGGGCGTGGAGTTTCGCGCCTGTGGTTACCCCGGTCATGAAACCGGCCGATCCGCCGCTGGCCCTCAACGTTGAGTTGAACGGCGCCCAGTTTTTGGTGTTGCGGACCGAGAACCGTTTGTTGTGGGGGTTGTCGGGTCATCCGCATTCCTACACGCATTATTGGCGC
>CALBCO010000205.1 GCA_937927265.1 uncultured Verrucomicrobiae bacterium
TGCCTGCGCGGGCCGGACAAACTGCTCCGTCGTTCGCGAATTCTCCAACCGCTCATTGTGGCCATCTCGCTCGGCTACCTCCGACATCTGACACAAACCGGTATCCGCGCTGATGTGATGCTGGGGCATTCACTCGGCGAAATCAGCGCCCTCGGCGCCAGTGGGGTGGTCACTCCGGAAGAAGCCGTGTTGATGGCCGCCCAACGCGGCGCGTTGATGGACGAAGCCGCCGAACAAGTCCGCGGTGGCATGATGGCCGTCACGACAACGCACCGGGAAGAGGCATTACAGTTGGTGGACCGCCCCGACGCCGTGCTGGCCAACGACAACACCCCGCACCAATTTGTGTTGTCCGGTGACCTCGACGCGCTGGAAGACATTGGCCGGCGGCTGACGCAGGCCCGGCTGGGTCGGGCACAGATGTTGCCGGTGGACGGTCCGTGGCACAGTCCATTTATGGCCGGCGCGCGAGAGAAGTTTGCGCGGTGGGCGGCGAATATCCATTTCCGGGGGCCGTCCGTGCCGCTCATCCCCAACGCCACCGGTCAACCGACCACGGACGCAGCGCGGATCAAGCAATGCGTCACCGACACATTGGCCGGCCCCGTGCGCTGGCGGTTGTGCATGGAAGCACTTCAGGCAATGAAACCCCGGCAACTCTTCGAGATCGGCCCCGGCCGGATTCTCGCCGGCCTCGCCCGCGCCAACGGGTTCGGCGACTACGTACGCGTGTTTTCCGTCAACAACCTCCGCGGCGTCGCGGCGGTCGCCGGAGAATAAAAGCCGGTTTAGCTTGCACGGAACGGGGGATTGCCACACAGTCTGTCACCATTGCGCCCGCGGCGCGACGATGAAAGGAACCTGACAAGACATGTGGCGGCGTTTGGATTTGCTGGTCATCCCCGGCTTGGTGCTGGCACTGTGGGCACAGTGGCGGTTGCTCAGCGCGTACCGGCGTTGGTCGCAGCAACGGCTGCAACGCGACCTGACCGGGGCGCTGGCCGCGCGCGACATGCTCGACGGCGCGGGACTGACGACGGTGCCAGTGGAGCCGACCAGCGGTTATTTGACCGACCATTACGATCCGCAGAAACGGGTGTTGTGGTTGTCGAGCGACGTGTTCGAGGGCGATTCGCTGGCGGCGGTGGCGATCGCGGCCCATGAAGCCGGCCACGCCGTGCAACATCAACGCGCCTATTGGCCACTGCGGGCGCGGATGGCGTTGGTACCGGCGGCCCAATTTGGGTCGTGGGCGGCGCTGCCGTTGTTCGCGGTGGGATTAGCGATGCGGATTCCGCCGCTGATGCGGGTCGGCGCGCTGTTGTTTGTGGTGCTGCTGTTGTTTCAACTGATCACGTTGCCGCTGGAGTTCGACGCCAGCCGGCGGGCGCGGCGGTTGTTGGTGGAGAGCGGCATTGTGAACGTTGGCGAACTGGATGGTGTCGAACACATGTTACGCGCCGCGGCGTGGACGTATGTCGCGGCGTTTACGATGAGTTTTGTGCAACTGGTGCGACTGTTGACGCTGTCGCGGACGCGCCGCTAACCCACAAAGGAGGAACCGAACATGCCCCTCAGAGAATACGGTGAACCAGCCCCGCTGGATCAACAGTTGGCCGAGCAGTTTGAGTACTGGCAACGGTGGCTCAAACACAAACTGCCCCGTCTCCTGCCGATCATCATCGCGGTGGTCGCGCTGCTGTGGTTGTCGTCAGGCGTTTATGTGGTGGACCCCGGCCACGTCGGCGTGGTGCGAACATTCGGCAAGGAAACCGCCCGGACCGAACCGGGCTTGAACTACCGGATCCCGTGGCCGGTCCAACAGGTCAACGTCGTCAGCGTTGAGCAAATCCGCCGCATCGAGGTCGGCTTCCGCGCCGGCCAACGCGTGTCCGAAGAAGCATTGATGCTGACCGGCGACGAGAACATCGTCGAGGCGCAGATGATTGTGCAATACCGGGTAGCCGATCCGGCGAAGTATCTGTTCCGGTTGCGCGATCCCGAAGGGGCGTTGCACGCCGCCACGCAGGTCGCGTTGCGCAGTACCGTCGGCAACATGACCATTGACCAGGTCATGATCGAAGAACGCGCCAAAGTGCAGGACGACACGCGCGTCTTCGTGCAACGGTTGATGGATGATTACCAGTCCGGCATCGCCATCACCGAGGTCAAACTTCAAGCCGCCGACCCCCCGGACGCGGTGAAAGATGCGTTCCATGACGTCGTGCGCGCCCGTGAAGACCGCGAGAAGCTGATCAATCAGGCCCGCGGCTATCAGGCCGACATTGTGCCGCGCGCCCGCGGCGCCGCGCAGCAAATCCTCCGCGAAGCCGAAGGCTACCGGGAACAGCGCGTGTTGCGCGCCGAAGGCGAAAGCGCCCGGTTCCTGAGCGTTTGGGCCGAGTACGACAAAGCCAAGACCGTCACCCGCGACCGGCTGCACTTGGAGACGGTCGAAAAAATCCTGCCGGACGTGGACAAAGTAATCGTGGACGGCAAAGTCGGCGAGCGGCTGATGCCGTTGCTGCCGATGAGCGGCGGCGCCCTGCCGCCGGTGGTCGTCCCGCCGGCTGCGCGCACCACTCCTGAACCCCAACGCACGAGGTAATCATCATGACCAAACTCATTTCCATCCTGATTCTATTGGTGGTGGTCGGCATCATTGCCGGGCAAATCCTGTTCACCGTCAACGAAACCGAGCAAGTTATCATCACCCAATTCGGCGAATACAAACGCACCATTGCCGAGCCGGGCTTGGCATACAAAACGCCGTTTGTGCAAACCGTCAACCGCTTTGACCGGCGCATCCTGGTCAGCGACGCGCCCAACGCCGAGTACCTGACGCAGGACAAGAAACGGCTCGTCGCCGACCCGATCACCCGGTGGCGGATCAGCGATCCGTTACAGTTCTACAAGACCGTGCGCGACGAGAGCGGCGCGCGGGCGCGCTTGGATGACTTGGTGTTCTCTGAGTTGCGGCGCGAAGTCGCCAGTCACACCTTCGACGTGGTCATCGGCGCCAAACGCGAGGCGATCATGGACGCTGTGGCGGCGACGGTGCGGGAAAAAGCGCGCGAATTCGGCATCGAAGTCGTGGACGTGCGCATCAAACGCGCCGACTTGCCGCGCGAAGTCCAATCGAGCGTGTTCGCTCGGATGCAGGCTGAACGCGAACGCGAAGCCAAGCGGTACCGGTCCGAGGGCGAAGAAGAAGCCGCGAAGCTGCGGGCCGAGACCGACAAGGAACGCACGATTATTCTCGCCACCGCCGAACAACAGGCGCAGAAGTTGCGCGGCGAAGGCGACGCCATGGCGACGCGCATCTATGCCGAGGCGTACGGCAAGGACCCGGAGTTCTACACGTTCCTGCGGAGTCTGCAGGCCTACGAACTGTTCGTCGGCAAACGCAGCACGTTGTTCCTGTCGACGGATAGCGACCTGTTCCGGTATCTGGGCAGTCCCACGGCCGGCGCGAGCAAGAGCAAATAAACAAACGTCACGCGGCCGGTGGGGGGAAATAGCGGTCGAGCTTGGTGAAGAGATTTTTGTCGCCCGCGAGAACGATTTTTCGCTGGCGGAGCGCGTCGATGACGTTCAGTTGCCGGGTGAACAACGCCACCCACACGTCGGTAGCGCAGGTCACGCGCAAGTCCGGTTGTTCCGTCGTCACCGGCTGCAATTCACACCGGCCGTGATTCACAGTCAGCCGGTAATGCCGGTCTTGATCGGGGAAATCAAATTGCAGCACGGCACGCAGCCGGGCGGTGGCTTGTGGGTTGCAGGTCCGCGCCATTTCTCTCATCAAAATATCCGGATCGGCGCCGACGCGTTCGTGCAACGCGTTGAGGTTGGTGGAGTGCGCGCCCAGGGCGCGAGCGTGTTCCCAGTAGATGTTGGAGTACATCCGGAAATGCGATTCGCTCGCGGCCAACGGCAGACCGGCTTCTTCCATCGTCTTGCCGGCAAGCCGCCCGGTGTTGCCAGCTTCGCGTCCGGCTTTGAAAAAGGCGGCGTCCACCAGCTTTAATGTTTTCGGCTTGGAAAACTTGTAGGGCAGCAGATGCGACTCCGGGCGAGTCAGTTGACCGCCCAGTTCCATGTTCAACGTGTCGGCGATCAGCCGGAACGTCTGGTTGACCGGCTCGTAGGGTTTTGTGCCCGGCAACGCGCCGACGACGATGGAGATGAATTTCTTGTTCCGCCAGCGGTCCGGTTCGCGCAGCCGGTTGCGCAGGAAACCCAATCCACTCTCTTCGACGCCTTCGGCCGACAACGGAAACAGCCGCTCAAAAAACGCTTTCAAATAACTGCTCATCGAAAAGAAATACACGGGCGTGGCGCAGACCAGGACATCGGCGTCCAAAACACACGGCAACAAGTCATTCATCGCGTCGGTGTGGACGCATTGGCCGGACTGCACGAGCCAACAATGGAAACAGCCGAGGCACGGCTGAATGGCTGCGCTGGTCAAATCCACGTCGGTCAGCGACGCGCCCGCTTCGCGGACGCCGGCGGCGAACCGGTCGGTGAGTCGTTGGGTGAATCCGTCTTTGCGAGGGTTGCCGCGGATGAGGAGGACTTTCATATGCGCGCCGAGGTTCCTACTGTAGAATTCAGCGTTTTTCAATCCCGCAGGACGTTGGCGCGCTTGGCGAAAAACGTGTTTCCTTTGCGCCGCGTTGCGGCTAAAAGAAAACCACTATGAAACCCCAAGCTGACATTGGTCTGATCGGCCTCGCCGTCATGGGCGAGAACCTCGTGCTCAACATGGAAAGTAAAGGCTTCGCCGTCGCGGCTTACAACCGCACAACCGCCAAGGTGGACGAGTTCCTCGCAGGGCGCGCCGCGGGCAAGAACATCATCGGCTGCCATAGTATTCAGGAATTGGCAGACAAACTGGAGAAACCGCGCAAAATTGTCATGCTCGTCAAAGCCGGCCAAGCGGTGGACGAATTGATTGAGCAGTTGATCCCGGTCTGCGAACCCGGCGACATCCTGATTGACGGCGGCAACAGCTTGTTTACCGACACGATTCGCCGCACGAAATATGTCGAAGGCAAAGGGTTGCTCTACATCGGCACCGGTGTTTCGGGGGGCGAAGAAGGCGCGCTCAAAGGCCCGTCCATCATGCCGGGGGGCAGCCCGGCGGCTTGGCCACAGGTCAAACCAATCTTCCAAAAAATCTGCGCCCAGACTCCCGACGGTGAGCCTTGCTGCGATTGGGTCGGCGAAAACGGCGCCGGGCACTTTGTCAAAATGGTCCACAACGGCATCGAGTACGGTGACATGCAGTTGATCTGCGAAGTCTATGATCTCATGAAACGTGGTCTCGGCATGACTAACGCCGAAATGCACCAAGTGTTTGCCGAATGGAACAAGGGCGAACTCGACAGCTATCTCATCGAGATCACCCGTGACATCCTCGGCTGCAAGGACGAAACCGGGGCCGAGGTCGTGGACTTGATCCTCGACGCTGCCGGCCAAAAGGGCACCGGCAAGTGGACGGTCATCGCCGCGCTCGACGACGGGATGCCGCTGACGTTGATCGGCGAGGCCGTGTTCGCCCGGTGCCTCTCCGCCATCAAAGAGGAACGGGTCGCCGCCAGCAGGGAACTCGTCGCCAGAATAAAACCGTTCAAGGGCGACAAAGCCAAATTCCTCAACGACCTGCGGCAGGCGCTCTACGCATCCAAACTCATCAGCTACGCGCAGGGGTTCCAACTCATGCGCGCCGCTGCCAAGACTTACCAATGGAACCTCAACTACGGGGGTATCGCACTCATGTGGCGTGGCGGCTGCATTATCCGGTCGGCGTTCCTCGGCGACATCAAGAAAGCGTTCCAGCGCAACCCCGACCTCGTGAATCTGTTGCTCGACAAGTTTTTCAAAAAAGCTGTGACCAAACGCCAAGCCGCCTGGCGTCGCGTGATCATCCAAGCCACCAAGCTCGGCATTCCGGTGCCGTGTCTGAGTGCGGCCTTGAACTACTTCGATGGTTACCGGAGCGAGCGGTTGCCGGCAAACCTGTTGCAGGCGCAACGCGACTATTTCGGTGCCCACACCTACGAGCGTGTGGACAAACCGCGCGGCGAATTCTTCCACACCAACTGGACCGGCCGCGGCGGCACGACGACAGCACGGACGTACACGGTGTAACGCGAGAACAACCTATTCGATGAATGTCATTCTGAGCAAAGTGAAGGATCTTAGGATTCTTTACAGAGAGAAGTTTGAGTTTGCTCGCAAGCTCGCAATGAACGAGTGACCAAGGAACTGACCCATGAAAATTGAACTCAAGCAGAACTGCAAATATGCGCTCGTTGTGCCGACGAGCATGGGTATTCGCATCACACCGTTGGCCGGGCAGCCAGTGAATGTCGGTGGCCTCTTCCATATGCAGGTCACCAGCGCCGAATCCAACGTCGCCAGCATCGCGTCGTATCTGGGATTACCGGTCAAACTCCTGACGACGTTCGTCAAAGGCAGCCCGATTGCGCAACTGATCAAGGACAACCTGCGCAGTCGCGGCATGGACTTCGAGGGGCCGGAAGTGCCGCAGGGCGGCCCGTGGGGGCACCGGCATCAGTTCAACATCGCCGACAGCGGTTACGGTTCGCGCGGGCCGCGCGTCTGGAACGACCGGGCCGGTGAAGTGGGGCGCACGCTCAACGTGAAGGACTTCGATCTCGACCGGATTTTCGGCAAGGAAGGCGTCCAGATCGTTCACTTGTCCGGGTTGATTGGCGCGCTCTCGCCGGAAACCAGCGAGTTCTGTCTTGAACTGGCGCGTGCCGCCAAGAAATACGACACGCGGATTTCATTCGACCTAAACTATCGAGCGTCGTTCTGGAAGGGACGCGAAAAGGAACTCTCTGCCATTTTCGCCGAGATCGCCAGCATCGCAGACATCCTTGTCGGCAACGAGGAGGATTTCCAACTTTGCCTCGGTGTGAAAGGCCCTGAAGTCGGCGGCAAAGGGCTGAAAGCCCAGATTGAAAGTTTCAAACAAATGATCAAGCGAGTGAAAAAAGCGTTCCCGAACGCTTCGACCTACGCCACGACCTTGCGCGAGGTAGTGGATGCCAATCATCACCTCTGGGGCGCGGTCATGATGGCCGGCAAAGAATGGTTCGTGGTCGAGCCGCGTCCCATCACCGTCCTCGACCGGATCGGCGGCGGTGACGGGTTCGTCGGCGGATTGCTCTACGCGATCCTCAAGGGCTGGGAGACGGAAAAGTGGATTCAATTCGGCTGGGCCAGCGGCGCGTTGGCGACGACGTTCCTCACCGACTACGCGCAACCGGCCGATGAAGATCAAATTTGGAGCATCTGGAAAGGCAACGCCCGGGTGCAGCGCTAGAAACCACGAATCACACAAATCGCATAAACAAGTTTTTTTGTGTCATTGTTTTTTGCGGTTGATTGATTTTTGAACCATGGCAACCTATTTTTCACGGGGCGCCGTCACAGATCAGATCGCCACTGGTGAAAAACGAACGGCTCTCGCCCAAGTTCTACGGGGCCGGAAGTTGCGGCGCGTCCTGATTCTGCCACCGGACCACACCCGGTTAAATTCCGATGCCGGGACCTTGACAACGATCCTGTACGATTTGCTCGCACAGGTCGCTCAGGTGGACATCATGCCGGCGCTCGGCACGCATTCGCCAATGACTCCGGTTCAGTTGCGGATGATGTTCGGCGACACGATCCCGCTCGAACGATTTCTTGTCCATAACTGGCGCCATGGCATCCGCCACGTCGGTACAATCCCCCGTTCCCTTCTGCAAGAATGGTCGGAAGGACGGGTGGACTATGAGGTGCGCGTGGAAGTCAGCAACCAGCTCTTCGCCGGCTACGATCTGATTCTCTCCGTTGGCCAACTCGTCCCGCACGAGGTCGTTGGCATTGCCAACTACACCAAAAACATCCTGACCGGCGCTGGCGGCGCGGACACGATCAACAAGTCGCACTTTCTCGGCGCTGCCTACGGCCTGGAACGAATCATGGGGCAGATCAACACGCCGGTTCGCCAGTTATTCAACTACGGTTGCGCCAAGTTCCTCAGTGACCTGCCGATTCTCTACATCCTGACCGTGATGCAAAAGACCGAGGCCGGCATGGTGATGCGAGGGTTGTACATCGGCGATGACGATGCGACGTTTGAGACTGGCGCGAAACTCGCCCAGCAGGTGAACCTCAACTTGCTCGACAAACCATTGCGGAAGGTCGTCGTTTCTCTCGACCCGCACGAGTTCACGAGCACGTGGCTCGGCAACAAGGCGATCTACCGGACCCGCTTAGCGCTGGCCAACGGCGGCGACCTAATCATTCTCGCGCCCGGTCTCAAAGAATTCGGCGAGGACAAAGAGATTGATCGGCTCATTCGCAAGTACGGTTACCGTGGCACGACGGCGACGCTGGCCGCCGTGAAAGCGGATCCAGAGTTGGCGAACAACCTGAGCGCGGCGGCGCATTTGATCCACGGTTCGAGCGAAGGACGTTTTCGCATCACGTATTGTCCGGGGCCGGCGATAACTGCAGAAGAAATTCGATCGGTTGGGTTTGAAGCGGGTCACCTGCAGGATTATCCGCTTGCGGGCTTGAAAGACGGTTTCAATGGGGACATCTTCTATATCAGCAATCCGGCTTTGGGTCTCTGGGCGTTAAAGAGTCAGTTTGTCTGAAGGGATCAAGCGCGAGCATGTCGCCGCCGCCAGCGGCCGCAATTCTGTTCGGCCCCTGGAACGTCGCCGCTTCCCCCTCCACTCGCGGCGTTTCTGTTTGTTTGGCCCTGGGTACGACGGAAAACTTGCCGATGGCCACGAACTTTGGTAGTGCAGGGCCCGCACGGGACAGGGCACACGGATGAACGACCGCAAACTTGTGTTTTTATACTCACCGGAACTGGCGGGGCTGAAGTATCCGTCGGACTGCCCGTTCCAGACCAGCCGCGCCGTGCGCACCCGGGAACGATTGCTGTCGTTCGGCCTGCTCCAAAATGAAGTCGCCCCCCGGTCAGCCATTCGCGCCGAAGCGGAGTGGTTTCATTCGCCGCGTTACCTGGACGAACTCGAACGCGCTGCCAACGGTGATCTGCGGGTCGAAGGGTTGTACATGGGATTGGGGACGCCGGACACGCCGGTGTTCCGCGATATGTACCAGTACGCACTCGCAGCCGCCGGGGCCACGTTGACGGGCGCAGAACTGATACTGAGCGGCCAAGCCGACACGGTATTTAACCCCTGGGGTGGGTTTCATCATGCGATGCCGGAAAAAGCCGCGGGTTTTTGTTACATCAATGATCCGGTGCTTGGGTGCTTGCGCTTGACCGCCGCCGGCAAGCGCGTTTTGTACCTCGACGTGGATGCGCATCATGGCGACGGTGTGCAGGCGGCGTTTTACGACCGTCGTGACGTGCTGACCATTTCTCTCCACGAATCCGGCAAAACTTTGTTCCCATGGGGCGGGTTCGAGGATGAAATTGGCGTCGGCGCGGGGCGCGGGTACAATGTCAACATCCCCCTGCCCGCCGGCACGTACGACGCGGCCTATTTGCGGGCGTTCCGGCGCGTGGTCCTGCCGCTCATCGAGTCGTACCGGCCCGACGTGCTCGTGCTCGAACTGGGCATGGACGCACTGGCCGGCGACCCGTTGACGCATCTGCGGCTGACCAACAACGCCCACGCCGATATACTCGGCCGTCTGCGGCGCTTTGGTTTACCCCTGTTGGTGGTGGGCGGGGGCGGGTATCACGCGGAGAATACGGTGCGCGGCTGGGCGTTGGCGTGGAAAATCCTGGCCGGTGAGGAAGAACACGATCTGAGTTTCGGGATGGGCGGGGTGATGCTGGAGAGCAGTGAATGGGTCGGCGGATTGCGCGATCATGAGTTGCCGGTCAGCGACGCCCAACGGCAGGCAGTCGAACCGGTCCTGGATGCCACGCTCGAAACAATAGTCCGCATGATCTTCCCATTGCACGGCTTGGCCGGTGCGTCCTAAGGCGCGCGGGCACGGCGCGGTCAGCGTCAGCGCCGGGGCATGGGCAGCAGCGGAGCGACTTGGACCAGTTCGCGGAAGCGAGGATGGTTTTGCAACGGGCCGAACCGCGCATCGTTGCGAGCCTGCTCGCGCAGCCCGGGGGAGAGTTGGACTGCAGTGGCCAAAGCATGCAGCGCTTGGTCGGCTTGGCCCGTGCTGCCGTACAACAACGCTGCCGCATACCAGACTTGCGCGTCTTGGGGGAAGCGTTGGAGTGCAACTTGGATGGCCGCCAATGTTTGCGGCAACTGTCCGGCGCTGAGGAGAATCTGCGCGGTGCCGAGCAACTCCTGTACGGTGCGGTTGGTCTGACTGATGTAGGCCTCGCACAGAGCGACGACCTGTTGGTGCTGGCCGAGTCGGGCGTAGGCTTGAGACAGTTCGGCCAGGGTTTGGAAGTTGTTCGGATTGGCACGCCATACGCTCTCCAGTCGCTGGATGTCGCTCCGCGCTTTTTGCATGCCTTCCATCTGGCTAATGGCCTGGGCAATCTTCGGGTTCAATGGATCAAGCGCATGAAGCGCGCGGATGACGGCGATCGCTTCGTCAAAACGGTTTTGTTCGACGTAGAGCTGTGCCAAACGGAAGTTGGCTTCGGGACTTTCCGGCGAGAGTTGGCGAGCTTGTTGAAAGGCGTACTCAGCTTCGGGTAGCATTCGCCGGTACGCATAGATGCCGCCAATGGCGGACCGCAGTTTGGCAAACGCGCGTTGCGCGTCGGCATCGCGTCGAAATTCGGGGCGCGACAAAAATTGCTCCGTGAGCGCGTCCCAGTAGGCCCGGTCGCGCTTGACGATCATCGCCCACATTTCGGGATTTTCCTGCGGCGTGGGCAGCACGTCGCGGTTGATTTTCATGATGATCCCGTGCGGGGTCAGATGGGGATACATCCACGGAATGACGTAGCTCTCCTCGACGTAGAAAGCGTGTTTATCTTTGTTCCAGTCGAAGATCCACTTGGTGAGGATGCCATTGATGGCCATCACGCCGCCGACACCACGGACGCTGACCCGCCCTTGCGCGTCCACACTGACTTGTTCTTCGGAGCTCAAGGGACGGTTGCGAGCTTCATTGACGTATTGCTGAAACGCCTGGCTCAATTCCTGTTCCGTCGGGATGCGGATCGGCTCACGCGGGTAGAGGATGTCACGCAGTAACGGTTTCCACGCCAGCCGCATCCAGGCGCGTTGCCAAGGCAAAAACTTCTCCAGAGTTGCCGGGCTGGCCGGGTTCGGACGGGAATGGTCGTAGTGGTCGCGGATATAGCTCAGGTAGGTGGCATCGGCGAGCGCGTTTTGGGTGATGATGTACACGTCACGCCGGTCAAATTGCGGGCCACCTGCAGGATCGCACCACGGATCGCGGTAGCGTTGCCAGGGGGCAACGAAGCTTTCACAGAAAATCATGTACGTCGGAACAAAGCGTCCAGGGTCCGTACCGCCGTACAACACGGCATCCCGTTCCATCGGCGGATAGTCACCGCCGGGGTAGAACATCCGGTAGCCGAACTGGTAGCCGAAATCGTGCCCGCGTTGGTCGCAAGTGGCGCGGTTACGCACCATCGGGATCACCGGCAATACCAACAGCAGCACACAACCGACGCGCAGTCCCGGCCATGACTGCGGCCAGCGCGCCAACGCCGCCGCCAGGCCCAGGGCAAAACCGTAACCGATCAGGATTGCAAAGAATCCATGTGCGGGTGCGAAGAACTTAAGGTTGATCTCTTGGTTGATCTTATCGAGTTGCGGATTGATGATCGTCAGCAACCCTGCGCTGGTGGTGGCAAACGCCGCCCACACAAAAACGTACCACACCCGGCCGCGCGGTCGCAGCTTGCGCCACTGCACAAGCGGGACGACCATGCCAGCCAGACCAACCAAACACAACGGCAGGCTGTACTGATTGATCATGGCCCCGGTGAACAGTCGGATTTGAATAAGAAATTCCTTGCTGAACGGGCTGGCAATGTTGAGTTTTTCGTATTGGCCGCGCGTCAGCGAATGCAGGAACCCTTGCTTGGTGGAGGCGTAGCCCCAATTCATCGGCGGATTGGTCGAAGAGGCCACCGGCATGTAGGCGTAGAAACTGCACCCGGCCAGAAACACGGCGGCGCAAATCAACGCGCGACGGCGGTTCAGCCACTTCTGTTGTCCAAAGAAAACCAACAACACCGCCGCCACCAGCCCGGCCGCCAGTGCCCGATACCAGAAACGGTTCAGGAAAAACTCTTTCGAGGTCGGACTTTCCAGCCACGCCCAAAACGCGAACCCAACCGTCGCCGCCAAAAACGCCGCCGTCAAGACCGCCCAAAACGGCCCAAGCGTGGTCATGATTGTGTGCAGTTGGCGCGGCGTCTTCGGCGATTCCCACAACGTCTCCCAACTCACCGCAAACGCGCCGATCAAAAACGGCAATGCCATCACGGCGATGGTCTGATGATTCGTGATGCCCAACGCATAGACCAAAATCGTCGCGTATAAGAACCCGACCCGTTGCGGACGCATCGTCCACGCGAAAAACGTGCACGCCGTCAACGTGAACATAAACACATTGAGCACCCGCATCTCCGGCACGCACGCCCACAGCCACACGCCACGATTGAACCCGAACAGCAACGACGCGCTTGCGCCCACAAACAAGGCAATCCAGTGCTTCGTCTTCTCGTCCAACGCGTCGCCCCACGTGACCGACCGCAATAACATCAAAATGCTCCGCGTCATCAACAACGTCATCACGCCGACCACGAGCGCCCCGGTCAGCACCGACATCAGACAAATCCGCCACGCCGGGTTGCCCAGCGGAATCAAGTGCCGCCACACCCACCCCAGGAACGTCCACAGCGGATAGCCCGGCGGATGCGGTACACCAAAATGAAACGCACCGGTCACCAACTCGCCCGAATCCTGCAATGTCACCTCCGGCGACATGCAGTAAAAAAACACGCCAAACGCGATCAGAAACGTCGCCAGTGCCGTCCACCACTCTTCGCGAGTAAAAAATTGTAGGGATACACCGGCGTCGGTGGGGACTGGCGACTGAACGACGGGGTTGCGGGGGGATTGCTTCATAACATGAAATCCTCAGTGGCGAAAATGGCGGATGCCGGTCAAGACCATTGCGAGATTGCGTTCGTTGGCGGCCGCGATCACCTCGGCATCGCGAACGCTGCCGCCCGTCTGGATCACGGCCGTGGCGCCAGCGTCAGCCGCCGCCAGTACCCCATCCGGGAACGGGAAAAAAGCGTCGCTGGCCACTACGCTGCCGGCCAGACTTAAACCAGCCTCCCTGGCTTTCCACACAGCGATTTTCGACGAGTCCACGCGACTCATTTGACCCGCGCCAATACCAAGCGTTCGACTGGTCTCGCCTTCCGCGCCGGCAAACACAATCGCGTTGGATTTGACGTGCTTGACCACGCGCCACGCAAACAACAGCGCGTGCCGCTCAGCCTGCGTCGGCTCGCGTTTCGTCACGACTTTCAAATCTGCCACCGACACCAGTCGGGTGTCGGTATCCTGCGCGAGCATCCCGCCCGGCACTGACCGGACCGACAACGACGCGTGGACGTTGGCAGACTGACGGATGAGCCGCAGGTTTTTCTTTTTCTGCAAGATTGCCAACGCTTCGTTCGTGAACGACGGCGCGACAATCACTTCGCTGAAAATCTCCGCAATGGCCTGGGCGATGTCGGCATCAAGCGGGCGGTTGACTGCAATGATGCCGCCAAACGGCGCCTGTCGGTCGGTTGCGTAAGCCAACTCCCACGCCTCCGCCAGCGTCGGCGCGCTGCCGACTCCGCACGGGTTGGTGTGTTTGATGATCGCCACCGTCGGCTCGTCGAACTCAGCCACCAATCCGGCCGCAGCGGTGAGATCCAAGATGTTGTTGTACGACAACTCCTTGCCGTGCAGTTGTTGAAAGTAGCGGCCGAAATCCCCGTACAGGGCCGCTCGTTGGTGGGGATTCTCGCCGTAGCGAAGGTCCTGCGCTTTCGGCAACGCGATATTGAGCGTGGCGGGTAATCTATCGGTCTGGCCAAGAAACGCCGCAATCGCGCCGTCGTACCGGCTGGTCGTCGCGAACACTTTGACCGCCAGCTCGCGGCGCAGCGCATCGCTCGTCGCGCCCCCGTTGGCCTGCATCTCGGCCAACACCCGACCGTAATCAGCCGGATCCACCACCACCGTCACACTGGCGTGGTTTTTTGCCGCGCTGCGCAACATGCTCGGACCGCCAATATCTATGTTTTCAATCGCCTCGTGCAGGGTGACGTTGGGTTGGGCGACCGTCTGCTCGAACGGGTACAGATTGACCACGACAAGGTCAATCGGCTCGATGCCGTGCTGGGCGGCGGCGGCTTCGTGGGCAGGATTGCCGCGGATGTAGAGCAGGCCGCCGTGGACTTTCGGGTGCAACGTCTTCACCCGGCCGTCCATCATTTCGGGGAAACCGGTAAATTCGCTGATCTCAATCACTGACAGGCCCGCTTCTTTGAGAGCGCGCGCGGTGCCGCCAGTTGAGATGATGGCAACGCCGAAGGTCGCCAGTTGCCGGGCAAACTCCACCAACCCGGTCTTGTTGGAAACACTGATCAATGCTCGCTGAATCTTGCGCATGGCGGTGGCACGCTAACGAATTGCGCGCCTTCTGGCAACGCCCAATTTGCGCAGCAGTGCCCGGCTCATCGCGATGCCAGCCTCGAAGTTGGCAAGATCGAATTTCTCGTTGGGCGAATGCCAGTTGTCGTCCGGCAACCCCAAGCCGACCAGCAGCACTTCCCCACCCAACTGCCGCTGAAACATCTCCAACACAGGTAACGTCCCGCCCTCCCGCACCAACACCACAGGCCGGCCAAACGCCTCAGCCAACGCCTCCTGCGCCGCGCGGCCGCCCGCCGTGTCCGGGTTGGTCAGAAACGGCGGCGCATGATGTCCTTCGGTAATCGTCAGCCGCACCGTGGGCGGGCACGACCGACGGAGGTGCCGCGCCACGGCGGCAGCCACCGCTGCCGGGCGTTGGTCGGGCACAATCCGACAAGTAATCTTGGCACTGGCCCAGGCCGGTATAATCGTCTTGCCGCCCACCCCTTGGTAACCGGCGGTCAATCCATTGATCTCGAATGTCGGACGAGCCCAACGCCGTTCCAATACCGAGTAGCCAGCTTCGCCCGCCAATGCCGGCACGCCGAGAAACCGTTGGTAAGCCCTCTCATTAAACGGAAGCTTCCGCCAGGCCCGCCGCTCCCAAGCCGCCAATGGCCGGACGCCCCCGTAAAATCCCGGCACGGTCACACGCCCCGCGGCGTTCATACAATCGGCCAACAACTGCGCCAATACTTGGGCCGGGTTGGCGACGCTGCCGCCGAAAACACCGGAATGCAGATCCCGATCGGGCCCATCCACGCGCACTTCCAGCGCCACGACGCCACGCGTCGCATACGTCAACGCCGGATGCCGGGCCGAATACATCCCGCTGTCGGAAATGACCACATAGTCGGCCCGAAGTTGCCGGGCATGACTCGACAACAACTCCACCAAACTCGCGCTGCCGGTTTCTTCCTCGCCTTCGAGCAAGAAAATTACCCCGACCGGCAGCTCCGCTTGAAATGACTCCACTGCCTTCACGTGCGCGAAAAACTGACCTTTATTGTCCGACGCGCCGCGCCCGTATAGTTTGCCGTCCTGAACAACCGCGCCGAAGGGCGGCGTCCGCCACACCTCCAGCGGCTCAGGCGGTTGGACATCATAGTGGCCGTAGATCAACACCGTCGGCGCCCCGCGCGGACCGGCCGCGCGCGCAGTAATAATCGGGTGGGCAGCCGTGCGGTGAATCACGGTCTTCAGTCCCAACGACCGTAAATGCTCCGCCAACCACTGGGCACATGCCCGCACATCCCCGTCATGGTCGGGCTGCGCGGAAATACTTGGAAATCGCACCAGTTCCTGAAGCTCGGCCACAAACCGCGCGCGATGCTGGACGAGGTAATCTGTCATTCGAATTTTAACTCCGGTATCTCTGCCCGGGTCAATTGCCACTGCCCTTCCTGTTTGCGGAACGCAAGGCGGAACCGATCGGAGAACAACTCGCTCTCCCCACCCCCGGCCCGCGGCGTGGCCAACACTTTGGCAATCAACACCACGCGCGCCGTTCCGCTGTCCCCATCCAATTCGGTGGTCAAATCGCTAAGGTGAATGAACATACTGCCATATTGCAGCCGATATGCGCGGACGGCGGCTACCAACGTCTCTTTGTCCAAACCGCGGTCGTCGCTGTAATCCGACGCGATGGCGGATTGTAACGCGAGAAAGTTCCCCTTCTCTACGGCCCGTTCCATGGCGGCGATTTGCCGGCGCAGTCGGGTCTCCTCTGTCGCGAACAGATGGCGCGCCCCATACCAACCCCCAGCGGCCACCAACACCAACAGCACAATCCATTTCAACCGTCTCATTTCCGCCACCTCCCATGCCACAGCAGCCGGCCCAACACCAGCCGCGTTGCCACCAACCCGTGCACGGTTTCATCCAACTCCACCGCCCGATTGTCGCCGAGCACAAACACCTTGCCTGCCGGAACGTTCGTCGCCGGCATCTGCCACATTGGATTCAACGTCGTGTACGGCTCCGTCAACGGCACGCCGTTGATCAGCACCACCCCCTTCGCAATCGCCACGGTCTCGCCTGGCAACGCCAGCACACGTTTGATCAAATGCAAGGGCGGATCGTCTGCCGAGCGAAACATCACAATGTCGCCCCGCCGCGGCTCGTATTCTCGCACCCGCCGCAACAAACACAACTCCCACGGCTGCAACGTCGGCGTCATGCTCGTGCCGACAATCACCGACGGACGGACCACAAACTTCAACAGAAACACCAGCGCCGCCGCGACCAGCAATACCACCACCCAGTATTTCCAACGCCGTCTCATTCGGGTTTCCTCAACTCCGCCAACACCACCTCCGCCAACGCCGCGATAATCCGCACCGCATCCGGTCCGACATGCGGCAGGTCCTGCCAAATGAACTCTTTCGGTTCCCCTGCGCGTGCATAAACCCGCATCACCGATTCTGCGGGCAACGTCACGTCCTGCCGGCTGGCGATGAACGTCACCCGTCGCGGCGACAACCGGCAGATCCAGCGTTCAGGCCGAAAGGGCGCGTACAAAGCCTCCGCCAACCGGCCCGCCGCGCGGGGCGGCACCGCCGCCTCCCAATGCGGCGCGTTGGCGGCAATCGTCGGCCCGATCTCGCCGCCGCCTTGCGCGAGAATCAGCCGACGCACCCGCGGTTCCAATACCGCCGCCGGCAATGCGATGTACGCCCCATAACTCACCCCCACCACACTCAGCCGCTCCGCATCCACCGCCGAGTCGCTCGCCAACGCCTCCAGCCCCAACAATTGCCGAGGCACCGCCGCCATGCTCACCGCGCCCAGCCGCCTCAACATCGACCACAGCGTCCGCAGGGAACGCACGTCAAAATGCTCGTTCCATCCATAATCCACTGCCGCCACCACCAGATCGTCACACTCGTCAATCAACTCCAACACCTGCGCCCCGGTATGCAGGCCCACCGCCAACAACACGCCGGGAAACCGTCCCGGACAGTTCGGCCCGCGCAGCCGTACCAAAGCTTCCAACCCGGTATCACTGCGCAATCGCAGTTCATCCGTCGTCGTGCGGGCGGTGACGGCGATGCGCTGGCGCTGGACTTCGACCAGTTGGCCTTTGCGGGCGAGAAACACCGGTCCGTAATCGCGTCGCGTGTGCCACGTGATCCATCCCGCCGCCGTCGCGCCTGCCGTCAGCGTCGCTAGCAACAGCCGTTTGCCCCACGTGCACATCGCAGCCTCAGCGGATATGCAAGGTCTCCGCGCCGTACGTCAACCCCAGCGGCACAATCTCCACCGCTTTGCGGTCACCCTCCCGCCGCACCGCGCCGGCCACCGTCGCGGTAAAACCGGCTTGCCGCGCCAATGCCATGCAACGCTCGACCTCGTCCGGTGCGACATAGACCGCGAAGCCAACCCCCATGTTGAACGTGCCATACATCTCGCGCGCATCGAGTTGCGCCGTCTGCGCGATCAAGTCAAAGACCGGTTGCGGGAGGGGCACCGTTTCGATCCGGTACACGAACGGCGCATCGAGCCGCATCAATTTGCGCCAACCGTGCCCCGTCATGTGCGCTGCATAACGCAACCGCAACCCAGCCTGTTGACACGCGGCGATGAAGGGAACGTAGATGACCGAGGCGTCCAACAACGCCGCGCCGTAACTGCGTCCATCAGCCAGCCGCGTTCGGTAACCTTCGGGCAACCGGTCGGCAACGGCACGACACAACGTCAGGCCATTGGTCTGCACCCCCGAACTGGCCAAAAACACAATGGCATCGCCGTCGCACACGTCCCCGGCAATCCGGTAAGTCTTTGGCGCAATTCGGCCGATGGCTGAACCGCCGAGCACGACCGTGCCAGGCGTGATCATCCCTTTGAGCGTCTGCGTTTCGCCGCCGCTCCACACAGCGCCTGCCTGCCGGCAACCTTCGGCGAAACCCTGGGCCAAATCCTGCGCGCGCCGTTCGTCAGCCAAGTACTGACTATCGCCCACGCCGGCATACATCGCGATGCTGACCGGCAAAGCACCGACCGCGCACAGATCGTTGGCAATCGTGGCCACATCATCCATCGCCACGCTTCGATAAAAACTTTCACCCGTCAGTTCGTACATCGCATCGGCCACGAGAATCTTTGTGCCGAGTGCCTCCTCGACGTGCGCCAGATATGCGTCCGGCGTCTCAAGGAGGTAGGCGCTTTCACCACGAATGCCGGCAGGTTCAATCACGCCGTGCCGGGCAAGGTTGACCACCGTACCGGCAGCGGCGCGTTGACATGCCCGTTTGAACGCATCAAGCACATCGTAGTCAACCCCGGCCGATCTATAGTTAAGCATGGACATGATTCGCAGTGTGACGAAATCCCTTCGGAAATGCAAGGTGCGGCAATCACTGTGATCGTACCTGGTATGACCGAGGCGTGAGTCATTGCCAGGGCGAACAGTTTTTGGTTGAATCATGCGCACCGGGTTCGGGACGAGGTGCGCTCTTGTTCCATCACACCCAATCAATCCGGCAGTGCCAGTGGGCCAGCCACT
>CALBCO010000206.1 GCA_937927265.1 uncultured Verrucomicrobiae bacterium
CGCCGCCGTCAACTCGAACTCCCGCGGTCCCTCCTCCATCACCGGCTTCGGGTTGACTACGACGAAGTTGACTTCCTCATCACCGCAGTGGCCCACGTACTTGCGCCGTTGGCTGACCAGAAACCCGCGCGCTTCGAAGTATTCCCGGACAATCGTTTCATCAACGGCAGACATAGATCGCTTCCTCCAAATCCGCGTCGGTCACCGCGTCCGACACCACCGCTTCGCCGAGTTTCTTCAGCAACACAAACCGCAGCCGGCCGCCGACGGTTTTCTTGTCGAGTTGCATCGCCGCCCGCAAATCCTCCAGCCGGTAACGCTCGCCCAACCGGGTTGGCAATTGGCTATTGGCGATCAGCCGTTTCAGCCTGTCGGCCTCTTCCCGCTTCAACCCGGCCCGTTTCACCGACAGTTCAGCGGCGCAGCACATCCCCAGCGCCACCGCTTCGCCGTGCAACACGCCTGCGTATCCTGCCAACGCCTCCATCGCGTGCCCGACCGTGTGCCCGAAATTCAGAATCGCCCGCAACCCGCCCTCGCGCTCATCGCGGCTCACTACCTCCGCCTTGATCGCGCAACACCGTCGCACCGCCTCCGCCAGCGACGTCTGGCCGTGTTGTTCCAGCCACGTGAAAAATCCGGCATCCCAAATCGCCGCGGTCTTGATCACCTCGGCGAACCCCGCCCGCAACTCGCGTTCTGGTAATGTCTGCAACGTGTCCGTGTCGGCGATGACCAACCGGGGTTGATAAAACGCGCCGACAAGATTTTTTCCCTGTGGGAGGTTCACCCCGGTCTTGCCGCCGACCGAACTGTCCACCATCGCCAGCAACGAAGTCGGCACCTGAATGAAATTGATCCCGCGCAAATACGTCGCCGCGACGAACCCCGCCAAATCGCCTACCACGCCACCGCCCAACGCCACCACAAAACTCCGCCGGTCAAGCTTCAATCCTGGCAACATTTCCAACAACCGGCTAGCTTGACGCAGCGATTTCGAGCTTTCGCCGGCCGGCACCGTAATGACTTCCGCCGCCAGGACCGCCCGGAGTTTCGCGGCATATAATTTCTCGACGTTCGTGTCGGTGATGATGACACCCCGCTGGCCGAGGTTGAGGGATGACAAGAACGCTCCTATCCGCGCCAGCAATCCGGCGCCGATCAGGATGTCGTAACTGCGCTCGCCCAACGCCACGCGCACCGTGTCCATGTGCGTTGCCATACCGCCCGCCCGCTCAACTTGTCAACGACGAAACCCGAAGCCGCACCACGCGCTTCGTCTGCGGCGTCACCTTGAACGGCTCCGCTATTCGGTACCCGACGACCCAAGCAATGCGCCCGTCCGTCGCGCACAACAACGGCACCGCCGCGCGTTCCTGCCGCGGCACCTTCTCATCCACGAAGAAGTCCTGGAGTTTCTTCTCGCCCTTCATCCCCAGCGGCTGGAACCGGTCGCCGGGTTGCCACGTGCGAACAAACGGACGCGGCCCCAACGCATCCGCGTCGAAGGATTCCGTGGAGTGCGGCGGTTTGACGCCGCCTTGCCGTTTCCGGAAAGGCGCTGTCAAGCCAGCGCACTCCAAAGCTCGCCGCGGTTTGCCCCGCAAGAGTTTCCGCATTTCCTCCACCTTCCGGAAACTGAGCGCGCCGAGTTGGTGGCGAATTGCCCGCCGCTCCGCCGCCACCGGCTCGTTCGCCGCTTCGGCCCGGAAAATTTCTGCCGTCCGCAACAGCACCTTGCGGATGCCGGGGTTGTAGTCGCGTTCGAGCAGCGGCAACAGTTCATGGCGAATCCGGTTCCGCAGAAACCGCCGGTCGGTATTGCTCGCGTCCTCGCGCCATTTCAATCCTTGGGCACTGAGGTACTTCAGCACTTCCGCTCGGGTGACTTCCAACATTGGTCGCACCACCCGGAGTTTGCCGATTCGCCGTTCCGGCCACATCGCGCCCAAGCCGGTCGGTCCTGCGCCCCGCATCAACCGGAGTAGAAACGTCTCCACCTGATCATCCGCCGTGTGCGCCAGCACCAGCGTCCGAAGGCCGGTCTTTTGGGCAACACGCTCGAAGAACTCCTGCCGGGCCTGGCGCGCCGCAGCTTCGGTGTGCGGCACCTTTCGCGCTCCCACTGTCACCGGCACCCCGAACCGGCGAGCCAGTTCCCGAACAAACTTGGCATCGGCATCGCTCTCTTTTCCGCGCCAGCGGTGGTTGAGATGACAAACGTGGGGCCGGTAGCCGAGTTGGACAAGCCCGTGGAGCAACGCCACGGAGTCGGGACCACCGGAGACGCCGACGAGCAGTCGAGAGGGAAGTTTTTCACGCCAAGCCGCCAGAGCGCGCAGGAGAGTTTGGGGACGGAGAATCGAATCACGCATAAGGCCGGTGCGGGTTCGGGCTGGTCAACGCAATCGCGCAACCTCCGCGATAAAGAACTTCTTGATCTGTTCCCAAGTCACCGGCTGCCGCAGGCGGGGCATGGGATCGGTCTCGGCATCGGCGAAATACACCAAACTCCGCAACAGGTGATAGAGGTCGTACTGCGTGGCGGGAAACTTCGCCGCCATCAGCGCGATGGCTTCGCGCAAGGGGAAACATTGCCGGCAAATGCAGTACAGACCCACGAAATCCTTCCGCGCCCCGCGGCCGGCAATCGCCGCCAGTTTCATCGGCGCGATGTCAGCCACATCCGCGACGGACACCCCGGACGGCCCGACAATCAACGGCCGAATCAACCCATGCGGGTAGCCGAAAAAACTTGTCTTCACGCCACGAAACACCACCGTGAGCGTGTCCCGCTCGGCTTGCACGACTTGCAGTGGCGGCGGCGCGGGGAGGTGGTTCACCAATTCTTGGGGCGCGAAACCAGTCGTGCGAAAGAAATCAAAGTCCACCGACTCGCGGTGGCCCAGGTGCAGCGCCAACGCGGTGTCCCCGGCGAGATAAAACGAACGCACCGCCTGGACTTGGCTCAATACGGCCAGAGCGGATTGTTGGTCGGCGGTAAGGATTTCGGGGTGCATACGTTATCGTCGAGACCGAGCATGGCAGACCAAAACGCGCGGGTCTTGGCGGAGAGGCGACGTCCGCCCCGTGTCCGGAAATACGCGCGCAGGCCAGCCGTGCCGTAGGTCTGTTCCGCCCAACGGACCGCCGCAATGTCGCCATACTCCAGCACGCGGTCGAGGATGAAATCACGATGTGCGATCACGTCCACCGTGTCCGGCGCGGCATCCCAAAACAGCCCGCGCAAGGCCGTTGGCAACGGTTCTTTCACGCCAGCAGTGTACCCCAAAACCGCGCGCGACACGATGCAAATCTTCCTCGGCAGCTCATAGAGCCGCCGCTACACCACACTGGCTTTGATCTCCGTTTTCCCGCCGAGATACGGCGCGAGAATCTCTGGCAACTTCACGGTGCCGTCCGCCTGCTGGTACGTCTCCAGCAAAGCGACGTACAGGCGCGCCAAGGCGGTGCCGCTGCCGTTGAGGATGTGCACAAAGCGGTTTTTGCCGTCGGCCCCTTTGAACCGGATGTTGGCCCGACGCGCTTGGAAATCTTCACAGTTCGAGCAACTCGACACTTCCAAATACGCATTCTGGCCCGGCGCCCAGACTTCGATGTCGTAGGTTTTTGCCGATGCAAACCCCATGTCGCCGGTGCAGAGCAACACCACTCGATAATGCAGGCCGAGCCGTTGCAACACTTTCTCGGCGTTGGCAGTCATTTTCTCCAACTCGTCGTAGCTGGTTTCCGGCTTGGTGAACTTGATCATCTCCACCTTGTCGAACTGGTGGACGCGGATCATGCCGCGCGTTTCCTTGCCAGCCGCGCCCGCCTCGCGGCGGAAACACGGCGTGTAGGCGCAGTAATAAATCGGCAACTGGTCTTCCTTGAGAATCTCTTCCCGGTGGATGTTGGCCACCGGCACCTCGGCGGTCGGCGCAAGATAAAACTCGTCATCGCGCAGCCGGTACATGTCTTCCTCGAACTTCGGCAATTGGCCGGTGCCGATCATGGCCTGCCGGTTGATGAGAAATGGTGGGAAGACCTCAGTGTAGCCGTGTTCACGGGTGTGGAGGTCGAGCAGAAAATTGATGAGGCCGCGTTCGAGCCGCGCACCGAGGCCCTTGTAAAGAATGAATCCGCTGCCGGTGATTTTGGTGGCCCGCGGGAAATCGAGGATGCCAAGTTTCTCGCCGATTTCCCAATGCGCCTTCGGAGTGAAATCAAACACCGGCTTCTCGCCCCACATGCGGACGACCGGGTTGTCGGCGGCATCTTTGCCGACCGGGATGGTCGCGTGCGGGAGATTCGGAATCGTCAGCAAGATGTCCTGCAACTGCGCGTCCACGCCGGCCACCTTGGCATCAAGCGCGGCGATCCGGTCGCTGACCTTTTTCATCTCGGCCATGACGGGACCGGCGTCCTGACCTTTGGCTTTGAGTTGGCCGATTTCTTTGCTGACCTTGTTGCGTTCGGCTTTGAGATTTTCCGACTCGGTCAACAACGCGCGCCGTTTCTCGTCGAGTGCCGCGATTTCGGCCACGCGCGCCTCATCGCCGCGTCCGCGTGTGGCGAGGCGTTGCCGGACCGCGTCTGGTGTTTCACGAATGAGCTTGATATCGAGCATGGGGCGGATGATAAAGGGCGGTGATGCAAAGGGCAAGTGCCGGTCGTGGCAGAGAATGGACGGGCTGGAAGCCCATCCCACGAAAAAAGGATTTGACAAACAAGTAAGCACAATGTAAATACATTGTGCAGACATGAATAATGGACTTCGATTGGTCAGCACAGCAATTCGGAGACACGGATTTTCCGAGCATCCGCGACATCGAAGAATCGTTCGAGGATCCGATGGGGATCCGCCTCTTTCCCGATTCACCTCGGTTCGCAAAGGAATCTCGCGCGTTTTGTCTCGGACGGACGCTGAACGGTCAGGGCATTTTCACGGTGTATCGGTCCGACGGCAAGAAGGTGAGGGTGATTGCTGCGCGGGCAATGACGCCCGAGGAAGAGTATTTCTACGAGCGGAAGGTCAACGAATGGATGGCCTAGATAGGGGAGTCAAGTGATGAACCTCATCACGACATGGGAGGCGATTCCGTCTTTTGCGGACGAGACGGCGGAGGCGCAATTCTGGTTGTCTCACCGGCTGGACCCGAAGCTGATGGAAGAATCGGTGATTGGGGCGGACCAATCGGAGTCAACGACCATCACGTTACGGATTGATCCGCGGATGCTGGCGCGGCTGAAACGATTGGCCCGATCACGCTATTTGAATTACCAGAGTATGATCAAACAATGGTTGAGTGAGCGGCTCGAGGCCGAGTTGCGAGGGAGGGACGGGCGATGAAACGTCACGGCCTCAGAATGTCAGAGCGTCAGAGCATGGTGCCGCGAAAGCGGTACGGATACTTCCCCGGCTGCGATGTTTCCGCTCTTCGACGTTCCCACGAGCCGGCCGCCTTCACCTTGATTGAACTGCTCACGGTGATTCTGATTATCATGGTCTTGGCGGGGTTGGTTGTGGGAACAGCCCGCTATGCGATGATCAAGTCGCATGTCAGTCGCGCACGGGCGGAGATCGCCGCCTTGGAGATGGCTATTGAGAATTTCAAGGCGGATAAAGGCTATTATCCCCGAACCGGCTTTCCCCGGACTGATCATGTTAATAATTCCGGCACGTTGCTCTACCAACTCACGGCTGGCCCGAAGAAATACTTCAGCTTTCGGGCTGGGCAGACCCAAACGGTTGCCGGCGTAGTTTGCATTGTGGACCCGTTTGGGATTCCCTACAATTACTACACCAATTCAACGATGTTCGAACTTTGGTCCTACGGTCCAGACCAACAATCCAGTGATGCGGCGACGCAACGCGATGACATCAGGAACTGAGAGAAAGGAATCAACCATGACGACGCGAAGCACTTGCCACCGGGGGGAAGGATTTACATTGATTGAGTTGTTGACCGTTATTGCCATTATTGTCGTGCTGGTGGGTTTGCTGTTCCCGGCCATCCAGGCGGCGCTGCGCAAGGCCGACATCGCACGGGCGCAGACGGAAGTAAATAGCATTGTGGCGGCAGTGAAAGCATACTTCACCGAATATGGTAAATGGCCCGTGCCCGCCAGCTGGCAGGGGCAGCCGGATCAATTGAATCTCATTTCCACCGACAACAACCTCTTGATGGATGTGTTGCGTTCGTACACAAACAGTTACTCCGGTTCATGGAACGTCGGCGGTGCGCTCAACCCCCGATTGATTGTCTTCCTCGAAGCCAAAACCTCCACCAAAAGCGGCGACCCCGGTATTGATGAACGCGGCAGATACAACGATCCGTGGGGGAGGCCGTACGTGATCGGCATGGATTTGAATTATGACAACAATACCGATCTCGGCGCCCCGTATGGCATCCAATACGGCGTGGGTGTCGCTGTTTATTCCAAAGGGCCTGATGGGCAGACATGGAGCGGCTCCGGCAAAAACGACGACATCCTGAGTTTTCGGTGAGCTATGAAAGACAGGTTGAATCGAAATGCGCGGGTGGGGTGGGATGTTGGTTCGTTTACGTTGGTCGAAATGTTGGCCGTGTTGGGAATCATGGCCATTCTGGTGAGCATCGGCGTGGTGGGGGTCTCGCGGCTGCAACAAGCGACCAAACTTCAAACCGCCACGAGCGGAGTCGTCAACGCTTTTCAATTGGCTCGCCAGTATGCTATCGCCAACCGGGTCACAACCAAAGTGATTTTTTCCGTTGTTCCCAACGCGAATGGCACAAATGTTGCCCCGCCATTTACTTCCTACGCCGTCGTCGCCAAGGCCAACGGTGAAACAGGATTCAACATTACTTACCCCTCCAACGACAGCCAGTGGCAGGCGGTGACCAACTGGACTTATCTCACCCCATGGAAACGCCTGCCGGCGGGTGTCGTTTTCGATTTCACGTGGTGGAACTACATGGGCCAATGGGAGGAAGAACAAGAAAATTGGTTGACCCCTCCCCCAACCAACAGAGCCGTGCGGCTGTGCTACATCAATTTCCCCTCCAACAACACGGCAAACATCGAGAAAGTTGGTTATGTGCATTTCCACCCGACCTATTATCAGATTTACAATGTCTTCCTCCGTGATGGTCACTTTGATCCGACGGGGCCGTTGACCGGCCCGAATTATGGACGCATCTTCACCCCGTCAGGCGTAGTGACCAGCGTCAATTACAGTTGCATCCGTGTTTCCTGGCCAACGGGCCGCATCTCCGTCAAGAAACCCGGCCAAATCACTTCTGACCGATGAATACGACCCACACATCCCCTTCCCTGTTCCGGGCCGTCACCCTTGGGACATCCCCGCGCCTGTGCCGGCCGGGCGGGTTCAACCTGATCGAAGTGGTGGTCGCATTGGCGGTCGTTAGCATCGGTGTCATCTCCATCGTCGGGCTAATCCCCCAAGCCATGGAATCGGGCCGCAGCGCGCTCGACCGTACCATCGCCGCCACCATCGTCCAAGACTTGTTTGCCGACCGACGCAACATGGACTACGACGACTTGGCGAACGCACCGGCCAAGACGACGCTGTACTTCGACGCGGAAGGATTCCTGACCGACACGAGCAACCTAAACAATCCGCCGTACTTTCGGGTTGTGGTTGAACTCGCCGACAAACGACGGCCTGATGGCGGT
>CALBCO010000207.1 GCA_937927265.1 uncultured Verrucomicrobiae bacterium
TCACGGCACTGGTGACTTTGCTGCTGGCGTTGCTCTCGATCTCGTTCGACCTCGGTCACATGGGCCGGGCGTGGCACGTGGTGGCGTATCCAAATTTCAAATCGCCGATGGCGTGGATGATCTGGTTGTACTCGGCGTACATGGTGATTCTGGTGGGCGAGATGTGGTTTCTGCTCCGGCACGATCTGGTGGCCGGCAGCGCCGCGCCGACGCTGCGCGGGCGGATCTACAAACTGTTGTCGCTCGGTTCGCGCGACACATCACCGGAACACGCGGCGCGCGACCGCAAGGTGGTGCGGGTGCTGGCGACGATTGTCGTGCCGCTGGCGATCATGTTTCACGGCGGCGTGGGCGCGTTGTTCGGGACGGTGGCGGCCCGGCCGCACTGGCACAGCGGGTTGTTTCCGATTTTGTTTTTGCTTTCGGCGCTGGTCAGCGGCGGGGCGTTGCTGACGTTGGCAGCGGCAATTTTTCAGCACGGGCTGACGCGCAACCGCGACGTGGTGGTCTCGTTGGGACAACTGGTGATGGGGTTGTTGCTGCTCGATGTGCTGTTTCAGTTCTCGGAATTTCTGATCGCGTTTCGCGGCGGTATTCCCGGTCACATGGCGGGGCTGCAACTGATCGTGAGCGGGCCGTATTGGTGGGTGTTCTGGGGCTGGCAGATCGGCATCGGCACGGTGTTGCCGGTGGCGTTGTTGGTGTTGCCGACGCGACATAACCCGCGTTGGGTGGCCTTTGCCGGGCTGTTGATCGCGGCGGGGTTGTTCGGGTTGCGGCTCAACATCGTCATCCCCGGCCTTGCGGTGGAGGAAATCCACGGTCTCGGCGAAGCGGTCGCTTCGATGCGGGTGCATCCGCACTATTTCCCCAGCCTGAGCGAGTGGTTGCTCAATGCCGGCATCGTGGGATTGGGGCTGGTGCTGTTTGGCATCGGCGAAATGTTGTTGCCGCATCACGCGGAACAGGAGGCGGCGCATGTATCTGTTTGATGAAAAAGTCGGACGGCGAAAATTTCTGAAAGTGGCCGGCGGCTCGGCGGCCGCGGCCGGCACGGCGGCGCTGACCGGCTGCGCCAGCTTCGGCGCGAGCGAGCGCGAACTAAAAACCAACCCTGCCGGCAAGGCCGAGTGGGGTCGCGAGGCGGGCGAGTGGATTCCCTCCTGCTGCAACATGTGCGGCGGCCAGTCCGGCATCCTCTGCCACGTCGTCAACGGCGTCGTCGAAAAGATCGAGCCGAACCACTGGAATCCCAACAACTACTCGAACATCTCCACCGATTTCTTTGCCGGTTACACCGAGGAGTACGGCTGCGCCGAGGGCGGCGCGATTTGCCCGAAAGGCAATGCCGGCATCATGCAGCTCTACGATCCCGACCGGGTCAAGCAACCGCGCAAACGCACCAACCCGAAAAAGGGCCGCGACGAAGACCCCGGCTGGCAGGAGATTTCCTGGGAACAGGCGATTGACGAGATTGCCGGCAAGCTCCGCGCGTTGCGCGATACCGGCGACGCGCACAAGCTGCTGTGGTGGAGCGAAGACCACAGCTTCACGCACATTCAGGATGATTTCTGCAAGCTGTTCGGCTCGCCGAATTACTCGATGCACTCCAACCTCTGCGATGTCGCCCGTAAAGCCAGTTTCCGCATGGCAATGGGCGATGACCGGCCGCTGTCCGATTTCATCCAGTCGAAATACATCCTGCTGTTCGGCTGGAATCCGACCAGCGCCATCAAATGGGTCTATCTGCCGCGCATCCTCACCCACGCCATCGAACGCGGCGCGCGGCTCGTCGTGGTTGACCCGTATCTGTCCGACACCGCCGCCAAAGCGCAGGAATGGGTGCGCATCCGCCCCGGCACCGACGGCGCGATGGCATTGGCGATGGCGCACGTCATCATCCGCGACAACCTCTACGACAAAGCGTTCGTCGAGAAATGGACGACCGGCTTCGAGCAGTACCGGGACTACGTCCAAGACAAAACGCCGCAATGGGCCGAACAAATCACCAGCGTCCCCGCCAAACACATCGAACGCATCGCCCGCGAATTCGCCACCACCAAGCCGGCCGTGGTGGATGCGTGGAGCGGTCCCGGCCACCACAGCAACGGCGTCCAAGGCGGTCGCGCCATCGCGTTGCTGGCCGCGCTCGTCGGCGGGTACGACCGGCCCGGTACGCTGCTCATCCCGGACAAACGCGGCAACAAACACATGGAAGTCGAACCCGACGACACCGCCGCGGCCACATTGAAACAACCGCGCTACGACGGCGTCAAAGACCTCCCGTTCGGCCACAAGTCCGGCGTCTATGGCCGCAACTGGCAACGTCTCCTCGACGGCACCGGCCCGTACCAACCGAAGATGGGCGTCTGCATTTTCCAAAACCTCGTCATGAGCGGCCCCGGCAGCTCCCAAGTCGAAGCCGCGCTCAAGAAACTCGAAACCCTCGTCGTCGTGGACACGATGCAAAGCGAAACCGCGTGGCTGGCCGACTATCTGATTCCCGGCACCGTCTATCTTGAACGCTACGATCTGAACACGCACTGGGTCACCTGGCCCGCGCTCGGTCTGCGCCAGCCGGTCGTCAAACCGCTCTTCGGCCAACTCGCCGAATACGAATTCGTCGCCGCGCTCGGTCGCAAACTCGGTCTGAAAACGCACGACGACACGGAGTTCTTCCGCATCGGCCCGCTCTCGAAACAACCCATCGAAGACCTGACGAAGTGGTACGAGGATTACCTCAGCAACGAACTGAAAAACGGCGCGCCCAAAATCACGCTCGATGAATTGAAACAACTCCCCGGCGCCGTCTGGGTGGACAAGGCCGGCACCCGGTACGAAAAATTCGCCACGCCGATTCCCGCCGACGTGATGAAAACCGCTGTCGTGGACGGCGCGGCGATTTACGACAAACCGAAGGAAAAAGGCGGCAAACGCATCGGCACGATCATTGACGGCCAGCCTGTGCGTGGGTTCATGACGCCGAGCGGCAAGATTGAATTCTACAACGCCGACTTCGCGAAAATGAAAGACGCGGCCGGCAACCCCGTTGATTCGTTGCCGGTGTACAAACCGCGCAACTGGCAGCCCGATGTCAATTACCCGCTCTACCTCATCAACTGGAAAGAAGCCAGCCACACCCACACCCGCTCCCAAAACAACGCCTGGCTCATTGACATCAAACCGGCCAACCCGCTCATCATGCACCCCGACACCGCGGCCCAACGCGGCTTGCGCGACGGCGACGAAGTCTGGGTTGAATCCCGGTATGGCCGCACCCGGGCCAAGCTCAAAGTCACCGCCCGCATCCATCCCGAAGTGGTCGGCGCGCAACACGGTTTCGGCCACTGGAAACTGGGCCGGCAAGCCGCCGGTCGCGGCACAAGTTTCGGCGATCTCAACACCATCGCCTATGGTGACGTTCTTTAGTACACACCCACTGCCGATAGTCACACGGTTCCCCAACTTCA
>CALBCO010000208.1 GCA_937927265.1 uncultured Verrucomicrobiae bacterium
GAGTGGCTGGCCCACTGGCACTGCCGGATTGATTGGGTGTGATGGAACAAGAGCGCACCTCGTCCCGAACCCGGTGCGCATGATTCAACCAAAAACTGTTCGCCCTGGCAATGACTCACGCCTCGGTCATACCAGGTACGACGCGGCCGGTAATGTCTCCGCGCTGAGTGCACCAGTATGCGTCACTCCACTGGTGGCCGACGCGGACAACAACGGCTTGCCTGATTGGTGGGAAAACACCTATTTCCACCACCCGACCGGCACGGACCCCAACGCCGATCCCGATGGCGATGGCCAGAACAACCGGTTTGAGTTTGTGACAAAGACCGACCCGACCAATACACTCCTGCGATTTGAGTTCCACGTTGAGCAGGGTGCGTATAGTGGCAGCCCGATCCGGTTGATTTTCAGGCCGCGCTGGCCCGACTGACAGTACGAAGTTCTTAGATCAACCAACATGCTCCAATGGATGACACTGACGAACGGGATCGTGACAGACAACGGTTTGGAGCGCCAAGTCGAAGACCCTGCCGCCGCTGGACTGCCGCAAAAGTTTTATCGGGTCATAATCTCCGACACGCCGTAAGCAGCGGGGCGGCACCGAGTGACTCAACGAGTCGTGACGCGGACACGCAGGAAACGATGGGGCGCGGCGTTGATCGGGACAGCGTCGCGGACGGTGACTTCCCAATACGCACCACGATCTTGCCGGCTGATCTCCACCAAGCCGGTCGAATCCCACGCGCCCAATTCGCTCGCACCCTCCACCACAAAGGACACGTCCGTGGCGGCTTTGTTCTCGCGGTAGGTCAACGTCAAGTATCCATCCTGCGGCGTGGCGGTTGGCAACATGCCGCTGGCAGCGTCCTTTGGCTCGAAACCAAAAGCGTATTCCAACAGATTCGCCAAACCGTCGCCGTCGGGGTCAGCGCTCCAACCGCTGATGGTCGGGTCAGCCCGCTCGACTGCGGTGAATCGGCTGTAACGCCAATCGTCGGCGGGCCGGTCGCGGATCGTGACGGTAGCGTTGCTAGCTGCGCCCACTTCGTAGGTCGCACTGGGCAACACGGTCAACATCACCGTTTCATCACTCTCGGCCAAGTCATCCGCTAACGGAGAAACGATCACCGTGGTTTGACTCTGACCGGCAGGAATGATGACCGGGGAGGAGATGAAACTGAAGTCCACACCGTTGCTGGCCGTGCCGGCCAGTTCGATGTTCACCGCGAGGCTGACGGCGGGGCTGCCAGTGCGTTGGAAGACAAACGCGCCGCTATCCGCGCTCCATTCATCAGCCGTTAGATCGGATGCCGCAACGGTCACGGTGGGCAGACTGACGTTTCCGGTTACCCAGACGAATCCGGTAGCCGCGAGCGCACCGTCGCTGGCAACGACTGAATAAGGACCGCCGTCCGTGAGCGCGGTGAACAATCCCGCAGCATCAATCCAACCGCCGCCGGTGACGCTCCACGACGGATTATTAGTGAGCGGGGCACCGTTGGCGGCCCAAGCCTGAGCAGTGAACTGCGCCGTGTCACCAGCCGTAACGTAGATTTGGTAAGGCGTGATGCTCATGGTGCTGTTGGCGCGCCCGGTGACGGCGTTGGTGGCCCAGAAATCTTTGCCGTAGGCATGACCGGCGACGACGGACACGGGGTTGGTGAATTGCGGCACGAGCAGCAAACCGTCGCAGCGGCCGGTGATGGTGTAGCTGGTGGCGTTGAGATCGGTGAGCGTATAGGTGCCGTCGGCGCCAGTCCAGACGTTGGTCAGGCCCACAGAAACCAGCGCATTGCTGATCGGCACACCGGCCCAGAGCGCGCGGCCCCAAATCTGGCGGTTGGCGGTCGGCGCACCAACGGTGACGATGGTCGCAGCGGTGGCGACGCCACCTTTGCGGTCGGAGACGGTGGCGAGGACGCGGTATTGACCGGCGGCGGGCCAGTTTTTGAAAGCGAGGTTGGTGTTGAGACCGCTCGCGGTGAAAACTTGAGTTTGATCAAAGTCCCACGCATAAGCCAACTCATCGCCATCGGGGTCCGTGGCATTGACGGTGAAGGTAACGTTTTGACCGGTGCTGACTTGGTTGGTCGAGGCGGTGAAGCTGTGGATGATCGGCGGCCGATTGCTGGGGAAGCTGCCAAGGTTGATGACAACGTCAATGTATTCATGGTTGGTGCCGAGGTTGCCGGTGGCGATAGGGGTGATGTGGATGCCCGCGGCAGGGTCGGAATAGGTGCGGCCGACGAGCAGCGTGCCATCGCGTTTGTCGTTGTTGTCAATCGTCCAGTAGCCGCTGGGTTTGCTGGCTTGGTTGATGTAGTTGGTCGTGTCCATCGTGAACGGCGTCATGTCCAACTGAATGGCGCCGTCGCTGCCGTAGCTGGTGCGGGCGACATCCACTTGGATGCCGTTGCGGATCCAATCGCGGGCGCTCGTGTCGAAATCCACGTAGCGGTAATTCAGCCAATAGCGGCGGGCATAGCCGGTATAGTCGGTGGCCGCGGTTTCGATGCGGATCGCGCGTGGCGTGTTGGTCGCGTCACGGTGGTCGTGGCGGAACAAGCGATAGGTGCCGTTGCTGCTGGCATAGCGGACGGCGCTGCCGGAGAGCCAGCCGAGCAGGTTTTTTTCGGCGGCCGCGAAATGCGGTTTCGTGGCGTCATTCATCGCCGTGAAGGATTGGGCGCTCATGACACTGAAATAGTGGCCATATTCGACCCATTCGTGATTGGTGCTGTCCGAGACATAGCCGACGGGGACGGAATCGCGACCAAACGGGCGGGTCGCGTCGGTGCGCCAATAGTTGGCGTGCCAGAGACCGAGGTTGTGACCGAGTTCGTGGCCGGCGGTGCGCAACGTGGTGTAGTCGTAGCGCAGGTGCGCTCCTTGCGACCCGACGTAGGCCCTGCCGGCGTAGGTAAAACTGTTGTTCGGGTTGGAAGTGACGACGACGTCGAGGTTGTAGTCGGTGTAATTGAAGCCGTTGCTGGCGGCGGCGTTCCTGGCGTGAGTGAGTAACAGGCTGAAGTTGCTGTTGTAATTGCTGGCGTAGGTGGTCGGCTGCGGCAGCGTGATGAAGGTGACATCCATGACCGCCTGATCCACGCGGCCGGTCAACCAAACGGTGCCGCTGGAGTTGTTGCGGAAGAACTCGCTAGTGACTTGCATGCGGTTGGTAGCAGTCGTGTAAGTGAGGGGATCGGTGGTTTCATCCGAAAACCGCGCGATCATGTACAAGACCTGATTGGGCCCTGTTTTGTTGGGCAGCCCCAGCACGCTGACGGGCAGCTCACCGGGGGCTGGTTTGTCGCCGAGCGCAATGGCGTCGTCGAGCGCCACGCCGTCAATCTCGACGTCGGCCACGGTGGTCTGATTTAGCCACGGGCCGAACACAAAAGCCCGGTAACGTTTGCCGCCGAGCACGACTTCGCGGTGAATACCGTGTTGGCAGTGCTCTTGGCAACCGGCGTGATCGTCCGTCGGCAGCACGCACATCACCCCAAAGAATCCCCGGCCGCGCACGCGGTGCTCGACGTGTTCGCGGACAACGGCCGGCAACTGTGCACGTTCCGCGTCCGGCAGAGCACGGCGGACGAACTCCGCTGGGTCGCGTTCGATCAAGGCGCGCATCACGGCGGCCCGCGCGCGGGCCGCGGCGACGCCGGCGGTCACATCGGCGGGTCGGCTGGCGTGGTGGGCGGCACGCCACGCATCGAACGCGGCGGCTGGGTCTTGGGCGGCCGTGGAGCTGATCGCGGCGAGGCACAACAAGGCTGTTCTGGCAAGGTAGGGTGCTGTGCGCCGGGCCATCATGAGAGCCGGATGAACATGGGGGAAAATGCACGGGAGGGGAGGTATCGTCAAGCGCGATTTAGCAGCCGGCGGCAGGGAGTCGCTTGAGATGATGTTCACGGCGCCCAAGGGCCAGTCCAGAGCAGCCCCATGAATGACAGCCTGGGGAGTGGCGAGATTGGCGGCGCGCGATGTGAACCTTTGCCGGGGCGGGCGGCCGCGGCGGCGTGGCCGGGAAGCGAGCGGCTGTCAGTTGCGCGAGCCAAACTGTTCGCGGAACGCCTGCCGGCGCGCTTGCCGGGCCGCGCGGCGGATGAGCCACATGTCCACCCCGGCCGCGAACATGGCGATCAGGGCCAGCAGAAAACACCAGGACCAATACCGGAGATAGGCCGGGCCATGCAATTGATCGGCCCACACCGTCAGTCCCACAATGAACATGAAAGCGCAGCCAGTGAGGAGAAGCAACCCCACGCCGCGCACAACTTGATGCGCACCGGTCAGCCGCAGTTGGCTCTCGCCGGGGGCGAGGCTCATACGATTGTTTTCTCCGTCTGCGGGTCAAAGAAGTGCGCCTTCGGCATCGCCAAGACCAGGTCCACCGCCTGCCCCACGTCGGCTGTCTCGCGGGAGTTGACGCGGGCGACAAAACTGTGGCCGGCCGTCTTCAGATACAGGTAGATCTCGGCGCCCATCGGCTCAACGACTTCCACCGTGGCCCGAAGGGTGTGGTGCGGGTTGGCGTCGGTGAGCAATCGCCGGTCGGTGATGTCTTCGGGACGAACGCCGAAGGTGACTGCCGCGCTGACATAGCTGCTCAAGCTCGCTGCTTGCGGGGCTTCGACGCGGACGCGGAAGCCGCTGGGCGCTTGTTCCACAAACCAGAGGCTGCCGTCGTGTTGTTCGATGCTACCCTTGAAAAAGTTCATCGGCGGCGAACCGATGAAGCCGGCCACGAACAGGTTGGCCGGGTGGTCATAGAGCGCAATCGGGTCGGCGACTTGTTGGATGAGGCCGTCTTTCATCACCACGATCCGGTCGCCCATCGTCATCGCTTCGACCTGGTCGTGCGTGACGTAGATCATCGTGGACTGGAGCCGGTGGTGCAGTTTGTTGATTTCAGCACGCATCTGGACGCGCATTTTGGCGTCGAGGTTCGAGAGCGGCTCGTCGAACAGGAACGCCTTCGGTTTGCGGACGATGGCGCGGCCGACGGCGACGCGCTGGCGCTGGCCACCGGAGAGGGCTTTCGGTTTGCGTTGGAGTTGCTCGTCGGTGATGCCGAGGATTTGGGCGGCCTCGCGCACGCGCTGGTCAATCTCGGCCTTGGGGAACTTGCGCAGCATGAGGCCGAACGCCATGTTTTTATAGACGGTCATGTGGGGATAGAGCGCGTAGTTTTGGAAGACCATGGCGATGTCGCGGTCTTTGGGGGGCACGTCATTGACCTTGCGCCCGTCAATGAAGATGCTGCCCGATGAGATTTCTTCCAGCCCGGCGACCATGCGCAACGTGGTGGATTTCCCGCAGCCCGACGGGCCGACGAGGACGACGAATTCTTTATCTTCGATGGTGAGGTTGGCATTGTCCACGGCCTTGACGCCACCGGGGTAGATTTTGCAGATGTTTTCGAGAATGACTTTGGCCACGGGTTGCCTCCGCGTTGTTGTGCTGGCGGGCATTAGACCAAAGCCTTCCCGCATCGTCAAACACAACATCGCGCCCTTGACGAACGCGCCCGGTTGGGGCACACAAGGTCACGCCATGCGCACATTCATCACGAAGGATTTCCTGCTCCACTCCGACGTGGCGCGGGAGCTATACCACGACCACGCCGCCAAGGAACCGATCTTCGATTACCATTGCCATCTGCCGCCCGACCAGATTGCCAGTAACAAGACCTTTCGCAATCTCTACGAAATCTGGCTGGCCGGCGACCATTACAAATGGCGCGCTATGCGTTCCAACGGCGTCGCGGAAAAATACTGCACCGGCGACGCGAGTGATTGGGAAAAGTTCCTTGCCTTTGCCCGCACGGTGCCGTTCACGCTGCGCAACCCCCTTTACCATTGGACGCACCTCGAACTGAAACGGTTCTTTGGCATCACCCAGCTCCTCGACGAGACCACTGCCCAAGAAATCTGGGATGCCGCCAACGCGAAACTGGCGACGATGCCAGTCCACACGATTCTCGAAACCAACCGGGTCGCCGTCGTCTGCACCACCGACGACCCGGCCGATTCGCTGGAGCATCACCAGCAGATCCGCCGCGGCAATTTGAAGACGCGCGTCTATCCGACCTGGCGTCCGGACAAGGCGCTTGCCCTGGATCCCGCGTGGTTGGACAAGCTCGGCGTGCCCGGCTCGTTGACGAAGTTTCTCGACGCGCTGGAGAAACGAATGGACTTCTTCCACGCGCAGGGCTGCCGGCTCTCCGATCACGGATTGCCGCATTGTTATGCGGAAGATTGCACCGCGGCCGAAGCAGCACGCGCCTACGCCCGTCGGCAGCCGACAGATAAGTTTCGGAGTTTTCTGATGCAGTGGCTGGGCGAGCAATACCACCGGCGCGGCTGGGTCATGCAGTTACACCTCGGCCCGCTGCGCAACAACAGCTCTCGTCTGTTCCGGACCGTCGGCCCTGATGCCGGCGCGGATTCCATCGGCGACTGGCCGCAAGCCGCCGCGTTGGCGCGCTTTCTCGACCGGCTCGACCAGAACGACCGCCTGCCCAAGACCATCCTTTACAATCTCAACCCAGCCGACAACTACGTGCTCGGCACCATGATTGGCAATTTTCAAGATGGCACCGTGCCCGGCAAGATTCAGTTCGGCAGCGGCTGGTGGTTCCTCGACCAGAAAGAAGGGATGGAGTGGCAGTTGAACGCGCTGAGCAACCTCGGCTTGCTCCGCCGGTTCGTCGGCATGCTGACCGACTCGCGGAGTTTCCTCAGCTACAGCCGGCATGAGTATTTTCGCCGGTTGCTCTGCGACCTGATTGCCCAGGACGTCAAGAACGGTGAACTCCCGCGCGATATGAAGTTGTTGGGCGACATGGTGCGCGACATTGCCTACCGAAACGCCGCCGCCTACTTCCCGCTCGCGCCCGGCCAAGTGTAGCCGCACCGCTCACGGCACGCCCCAGCGCGTTGCGCCGCCAGAACGCGGCCGAGTGGCCATGGCGCACGGGAACAAGGTCGAGCCTCCGGCGCCAGCTACGGGGCGGAGGTTCCGCAAATAATCATCGTGTCACGCCCCACGGGCTGCTAGAATGTCCGGTGTGTCCATCAACACTAAACTGACAACAGCGTTTGCGATCGTGGTGGTGTTCCTGCTGGCCATTGGCGGCACGGCCCTCTGGTTTATCGGCACCCTGAACACCGTCCTGGAGGAGATTGACGTTTCGCATTACCAGCTCAATCGCGTGGCGGAGGCCGTGGCGGGTTTTCACAATGGCGGCGGGACTCCTGCCCAGCATCAGGCTCGCATTCGGGACATCGCGATCCGGGCGGCGACCGACTGGGAACGGCAGCGCATCGCCGAAGCGCAAGCGTTGGCCGGCGACCCGCAGCGCGCGGCCCACGCCCAGCAAGCGCTCGACGAATTGAGCAACTACTACCGCTCCGTGGCCGAGGCGGGCCAGCGCCGGCTCAAAGTGTTGCACAACCGCGCGATCAAAGTCGTCATCCTCATCATCATCGAGAGCGCGTTATTGGTGATCCTTTTGATGTATCTCGTGCGCCGCTGGCTGTTGCGGCCCTTGATCCAGTTGGAGGCCGCCGCGGACCGACTGGTGGCGGGGCGAACGCCGCCGGCGACGGCCGGGGAAAGCCAGGACGAAATGCAGGCGTTGACCGCGCATCTGAACGCGGTGGCGCCGACGTTGACCGACTTGCGCGACCGGCTGGAGAAGGCGGAACGGTTAGCGCGGGTGGGCGAAGCGGTCACGTTTGTGGCCCACAATCTCGGCGAACCGCTGCGCTCAATTCGCACGCTGGCCCAGTATGAACGCGAGGGCCATGGCGTCACGCCCGACGCCCAAGCCGCGTTCGCGCACATCATTTCGACGACGCAAAAGCTCGAACACTGGATCGCGAACATGGCCAGCACCGCCCGCACCTTCCAACCGCTGCTCGGCCGGTACGCGCTCGAACCGATCTTGCGCGATGTCGTCGCATTGGTGCAACCGCGGCTGGCGGCGGCGGCCCTGACGGTGGACTTGCAGTGCGACGAAGCGTTACCGGAGTTGACCGCGGACCGGGCGTTGCTCGAGCAGGCGTTGGTCGCGATTTTGAACAACGCCATCGAGGCCTCACCGGATGGCGGCCGCATCACCATTCACGCCGTCAGCAGCGCCGAAGGCGCGATGGAAATCACCATCGCGGACCACGGCGCCGGCATGGGCGCCGACACCCAGCACCAGGCCGTGACGGCATTTTTCACGACCAAACGCGGGGCGGCGGGATTGGGCTTGACCGTGGCGGACCGGATCGTCCGCCTGCACCAGGGCGCGTTGCACATTGCGAGCGAACACCATCAGGGCACCTGCGTCACCCTGCGCCTGCCGGTCGCAGGGCCGGCCGCGAACTGACGGTCACCCCCGGGCAGCAAGGGCGGCCGGCTTGAGGGTCGCCACGTAGGGCAGGTTGCGGTACCGCTCTTGATAATCCAGCCCGTACCCGGCCACAAACTTGTTCGGGATTTGGAACCCCACGAAATCGGCCCGCAGATTTTCCTGATGCGGGATGGCCTTCTCCAAGAACACACACGTCCGCACCTCGCGCGCGCCGCATTGCCGGATCATCGTGCACACTTGGGCCAGCGTGCGACCGGTATCCAGGATGTCATCCACCACCAGCACGCGCCGGTCGCGCACGTCGAGTTGCAGCGCCTTGGTGATCCACAGTTCGCCCGTCGCGCGCGTCGCACCCCGGTAACTCGACACCCCCAGGTAATCCACCCGCAACGGACCCGGCAGCCGCCGCACCAAATCCGCAATGAACACGACGCTGCCGGTCAACACGCCCACCAGCGTGAAGTCTTGGCCGGCATAGGTTCGTTGCAGTTCCGCGGCCAACTCGTCCATGCGCCGGGCAATCTGCGCCTCACTGAGCAGAATCTCTTCGACATCATCGGGCAACGCGCGCATGGCGGCCACTCTAGCGGAGCCGGCCCGCGGGCGGAACAGAAATTGTGTTTGACGGCGCGCCACCGCCCCGCTAGGGTGCGCCCGTTACCAAGCAGTGGTGGTTGCCCCACAAGTTGTGACCGCTCAATGAATCCAAACAATCCCATGATTCGCGTCGGCCTCACCGGCGGCATTGCCACCGGCAAAAGCACGGTCGCCCGACGGTGGCAGGATACCGCTGGAATAGCCGTTGTGGACTCTGACCTTCTGGCCCATCAGACACTGACGCCTGACACACCGACGTGGGCGGCGGTTGTACGCGTGTTTGGTAACGAAATCCTCAACCCCGACCGCACCATCAACCGCCGCGAGCTCGGTACAATTGTGTTTCACGATGAAGCGAAACGTACACAGTTGAACCACATCATCCATCCCGCTGTACGGGCAATGTGGGCTGCGGCTCTGACGGAACTCGCACGCGCCGGCCAGTCGATCGCTGTGGTGGACATCCCGTTGTTGTACGAAGTGGGCGCAGAAAAGGAATTTGATTGCGTGGTCGCTGTCGGTGCTAGCGAAGCCACCCAAATCGCCCGTCTTACCGCCAAAGATTTCGACGAAACCGCGGCCCGCGCCCGCATTCGCGCCCAATGGCCGCTCCAACGAAAACTGGATCGCGCCGACTATGTCATTTGGAACGATGGTTCGCTACCGAGCCTCTACCAGCAAGCAGACCGTGTCTGGCAATTAATCAAGGAGACTCATCATGCCCCGCCCCAAATCTGAAAAACGCACACGGAAATCTGTCACCCCCCCACCAGCCGCAGAGACCGCCCCCGGCACGGATTCCAACCCGCCGGCACCCGCGGAACAACCGGCCGTGGTCGCGCCGACTGTACCGATTGAGCCGGTAGTGGACATGCCGCCCACGGAGCCAGTCGCGCCGAAGCCACCGCCCCCAACGCCCACCCAACCGATCTCGCTGCTCGAATTGCAGGAAACTCCCATGCCTGTCCTCCAAAAAATGGGCCGTGACTTCGGTGTCGAAACCGTGGCGACATTGAAAAAGCACGAGTTGATTTTCGAAATCCTCAAACGCAACGCCGAAGGCCGCGGCTTGATGTACGGTGAGGGCGTGCTCGAAATCCTTTCCGACGGGTTCGGCTTCCTCCGCTCGCCCAGTTACAACTATCTGCCCTGCCCCGAAGACATTTACGTCTCCCCCTCGCAAATTCGCCGGTTTGAATTGCAGACTGGCGACACCGTGGCCGGTCAGGTCCGCCCGCCCAAAGACAAGGAACGCTTCTTCGCGCTGCTCAAAGTCGAGGCCGTCAACCGCGACAACCCAGAGAAAGCCAAAGACAAAATCATGTTCGACAACCTCACGCCGTATTTTCCAACGCGAAGGTTTCTGCTCGAAACCACCCCGTCGGAAATCAGCACGCGCGTGATGGATCTGTTCACCCCCATCGGCAAGGGCCAACGCGGCCTGATCGTCGCCCCACCGCGCACCGGCAAAACCATCCTCCTCCAAAAAATCGCCAACGCCATCATCCAAAACTCCCCCGAAGCCATCGTCATTGTCCTGCTCATTGACGAACGCCCCGAAGAAGTCACCGACTTCAAACGCACCGTCAACGCCGAGGTCGTCAGTTCCACGTTCGACGAACCGCCCGACCGGCACGCCCAAGTCGCCGAAATCGTCCTCGAAAAAGCCAAGCGCCTCGTGGAACACAAGAAAGACGTGGTCATCTTGCTCGACTCCATCACCCGGTTGGCCCGGGCTTACAACACCCTCGCCCCGCACAGCGGCAAGATTTTGTCGGGCGGCGTGGATGCCAATGCGCTGCACAAACCAAAACGGTTTTTCGGCGCCGCCCGCAATGTCGAAGAAGGCGGCTCGTTGACGATCATCGCCACCGCCTTGATTGATACCGGCTCGCGAATGGACGAAGTCATCTTCGAAGAGTTCAAAGGCACCGGCAACATGGAGTTGTGTCTCGACCGGCATCTGGTGGACAAACGCATCTTCCCGGCCATCAACATCGAAAAGAGCGGCACGCGCAAAGAGGAACTGCTCTATCATCCCGACGAGATGAACCGCATTTACATCCTGCGCAAAGCCCTCGCCGGTGTACCGCCGGTCGAAGCCATGGAGTTGATTGTCGAGAAACTGAAAAAGACCAGCTCCAACCCCGAATTCCTGCTCTCGATGAAGTTCTGAGCGCCGCCTGAACGCGCCACTCGCATTCATTTTGAGAAACCCACTGCCGGGCGGGAACTTTCTTGTCACAACGGTGTCAGACCAGGTAACATCAACCTAACCAAAGGAGACACCATGAAAGGATTGTCCTGCCTGCTGGCGCTGGCGTTGGCCGGCAGCCTCCGCGCCGAAACCCAACTCACCATCTACAACCAGAACTTCGCCACCGTGAAAGAGAAACGCTCGTTCAAACTGCCCCAAGGCGAATCGGAACTGCGCGTGACCGACATCACCGCCCATTTGGAGCCGGACTCGGTGATCCTCCGCGACTTGAAACGGCCGGACGTCATCCAGATTCTGGAACAAAACTACGAGAGCGACCCGCTCAGCGAAGGGTTGCTCCTGCGCAAGTCGGAAGGCAAAACGCTCGATTTCGAGATCACCCTGCCGCAGACGGGGGAGAAACGCATCATCAAGGGCAAAATCCTGCGCAGCGGCTATGTCCCCCATGTGCAGGCCTTCCGCCGCTACGGCGACCAATACCGGATCGCCCAAATGGCTTACGCCGCGCCCCAAGGCGGCGTAAGCCGATTGTCGAAGTGGACGGCAAGATTCAGTTTGGCTTGCCGGACAAACCGATCTTCGATGCGCTCGACCCGAAAGCCTTTCTGAAACCGACGTTGCTCTGGCGCTTGCGGACGGACAAAGCGGGGACACACGAATGTGAGTTCTCGTACCTGACCGGCGGGATGCGATGGGAAGCGACCTATAACGCCGTGGCGCCGGAAAAAGGCGACCGGTTCGACATCATTGGCTGGGTCACGCTGGAAAACATGTCCGGCAAAGATTTCGAAAACGCCAGCGTCAAACTCATGGACGGCGACGTCGCGCGCGCCAAACCCGAAGAACTTGCCAGCGGTCGCATGGATTATTCACTTAGTTTGGCGCGGGAGGCAAGCGCGCCGGCGGTGACCGAGCGGGCATTCGAGGAGTATCATCTCTACACGTTGACGCGGCCGACGTCCGTGCTCGACCGGGAAATCAAACAGGTGGAGTTTGTCCGCGCTGCCAACGTGCCCACCCAACGGCTCTATGTCTATGACGGTTTCAAGGCCGACCCGCGCTACCGGGGTTGGGATTACCGCAGCATCCGCGAGCGGCCCGACTACGGCACCGTGAGCAATCCCAAAGTGTGGGTGATGTTGGAGTTCCAAAACGCGGAGAAGAGCGGGTTGGGGATGCCGTTGCCGAAGGGCACCGTGAAGATTTATCGGCGCGATGGCGACGGTCGCAATGAATTCATCGGTGAAGACCGCATGGACCACACGCCCAAAGACGAGACGGTCCGGCTCTACACCGGCAACGCCTTCGACATCGTGGGCGAACGCCGCCAGACCAACTTCAAGCTCGACATCAGCCGCAAGACAGCCGAGGAAAGCTTCGAGATCAAAGTTCGCAACCACAAGAAAGAAGAAATCGAAGTGCGCGTGGTCGAGCATATGTACCGGTGGATCCAGTGGGAGATCGCTGGACAAACGATGGAACATCTCAAAACCGACGCCCGTACCATTGAGTTTCGCCCCAAGGTGCCGGCCGACGGCCAGGCGATCATCAACTACACGGTGCGCTACACATGGTGAGCGTTCGCACATGCGCATGGTTGTTGCTGATGGCCAGTGGTGCGGCACCCGCCGCGCGGTCGGAGACCGCGACGGAGGCCTACAACGTGGCGCTGCAGGCGTATTGGCGCGAGGACTTCGGCGGCGCGTTGGAACAGGCGCTGGTGGTTTTGGAAACATACCCTGAAGCACCGGAAGCGAAGTATGCCCGCTACTTGCTCGACCTGTTGTGGCAGCGGCCATTGAGTGCGGAAGTGCGCAACCAACTGCAAGAACATTGGCAACATCGGTACCCGTGGTTGACGTTATTGCTGGCTGTTCGCGACGCGGAGGCGCGCCGCGAATGGAATCAGGCCACGGATTGGCTGCTGGAGTTTGTGGCGGGCGCCACCAATGCGGTGGCCGTGCGGCTGGGCGTGCAACAACTCGGGCGCGTCGCCGCCAACGCCACGGCCTGCCAGGTTGCGCCGGGCGCGATGCTCACGGCGCTCCGCAAGATGCGGGAAATGGATCTGGCCAACATCGTCACCGCCACCGTTCCTTTCAGCCCCACTTGGCTGCGGCCGGAAAGCGGCCGCTCGGATGCCGCGGAACACGATTACCTGTTGCGCGCCGTGCGGGATTTTCTCGGGCGCACTGTGTTGCGGGACCGCGCACCCGCGACCGCTGCCGTTCGCGCCGAAGCGTGGTGGTTGCTGTATCGGTGGGGGAAAAACCTTGGCGATGCCGAAAATGCGCTCCGCGCCTTGCTCGGTTTGGGTGATTTGACCCGCGGTCGCCAGTTGACCGACGAACTGTTGGCCGGGCCACAGAGCACGAACTTGTATGAAACGCTCGTGGATCTGTGGAGCGACACCGCCCAGCCCGAAGTGGCGTTTGTGATCGTTGGGCGCGCCTGGCGGGACTTGCCGGGAAACCGGCAGGGACGGTTGCAGCACCAATTCGAATACATGTGCAAACGGCATTTGAGCAATCCGACAGCACCGTCGGCGGCGCGGGTGCTCGAAGCGTTGCCGGTTGACCCCCGGCTGTTGCTGACGCTCAGCGAACGATTCGAGAAAGCCGGCCAACCGGCGATCGCGCTTAGTTTGCTGCGGCGCGGTTACCGCACCGCAACTGAGACCGAAGCATTAGTCTTGGGAGAGGCGCTCTTCGACCTGGCCACCCGCCAATGGCAACACGCGCAGATCGAGACGTACCTCCGCGAACGCGCGCCCTTGCCGCCAGCGCTGGCCACCCGGTTGACGGAGTTACTGCAGTCTTTCGGCGGGTTATATTTGCCCGCCGGCACGCTGCCGATCCCTGTGCGCGAACGACCGGATTGGGTGCGGTTGCGCCCCAACGGCTGCTTCGTCCTCTGGGAGCGCGTGCGCGCCCGATGCAGGTGGTCACCGTGTTTGCGCCCACCGGTGAAAAACTGGGCGAAACCACGTTGACCAACGCAGACCTGTGGACACCCATCCCAGTCGCGTTCGCCGTCTTTCCGGACAAGTCCGTGCTCTTGGGCCACCGGCGACTATCTGCGAACGGCGCCGTCTTGGAGGAATTGACGGAGTTTCAGTTTGCGCAGATCGCCGACATCAACGCCGTCGGCGACATTGTCTCTGTTTATCCGCAGTTCGTGCTGCGCGCCGCCGCCACTGGGCTGACCACCACCACGCCGCCCGATACCACTCCACCGGCCACGACCGAAACCAAGCCGCGCGGCGTGGCATTCGGAAGCGACCGGGTTTATGTGGCGTATCCATCGGCAGTGATTGTGCTCGACCGACAAGGACGGATGATCGAGAAACTAGCCGATCGCGAAAGCCAGCCGCCGCTGACTGACGTGCGACAAGTGGTGTTGGATCGGCATGGCTTTGTGTATGTGCTCCAACGGGACGGTCCGATTCACCTCTACAACCCGCAAGGCCGGTGGTTGCACAGTCTTCTGTACAAGGGCGATTCGCTCCTGGTTGGCACGGACGGCGCCCTCTACGTGGGCAATGCGCAACAGACGGTGAAGTTTGTGCCGCTGGCCGGCGGTATCTGGGCGCGCCAGAGTTCACAACCCTGACCCGATGCCGCCGCAAGCGGCTGGGGAGAACGCGAGCACACCGGCAGGTGTATCGCCAACAACGCCCGCAACCCCATGGGGCCGCGCGGCGCAAACCGGTGCGCGCACCGGTTCACGCCGACTGCTCTGGAGCCGATTGGCGGTCGAGAAGTTGTTCCAAAACCGCATCTTTGGCGGTCCAGGCGAGCGCAAGCGTCAACGAGAACGGCAGCAGCAGCGCGAGAACCACGGTGGCGCTGGCGCGCCCGAACAGCAACGTCAGCGCCGCCGGCGGCAACATTTCCCGCCATGCCGCCATCAGACACACATAGACGATCAACGCCAGCAAGGGCGCGAGCAACGCCCAGTTGCTCCAGTTGAACAATCGTGCTTCCACAATCAAGAGCGGTTGGTTCAACACTGTGGCCAAGGTCCCCACCGTTTGCGCGAAGACGATGACGTAGCCGGCCGCAACCAGCACAAACAGGCAGGCGTTGACCAGCAGATAGACACTGCCGGGCGCACGCCGCCATAGGCCGAACAACACTGCGCCATACACCCACAATCCAGCCATCAGCCACAACCGGCGCACCCGCCGTCGCCACGCTGCCCCACTCGGCGCATCGGCAAGCGACGCTTGCCGCAACCGCCAACTGCCTACCACCACGCTCCCCACGCCGACTCCCAAAGCGATTTCCGCCACCGGCGAGACCCATGCACTCACAACCATTTGCGTGCCCGCCAATACGGCGACCAACAACCCCCAGAACACACCATAAAACCCTTGAGCCAAACGAACCAGATCGCGCGGGGAGAGGCGCGGGGCAACGGCAACCTCAGAGTTGTTTGCGCAGTTCGGCGTACAACTCCTCCAAGGCTTGCGGAATGACGCGGACTTCACCAAGTACGGGCATGAAATTCGTGTCGCCGTTCCAGCGGGGCACGACGTGGATATGCAGATGATCTTCCACACCCGCGCCGGCGACTTTGCCGAAATTGATGCCGACGTTGAACCCGTCCGGCTTCAGCGCCCGCGCCAGCAACTGTTTGCCGCGACGGGTGAGCATCATCAACTCCGTCAGTTCTTGCTCGGACAATTCCTCCAGATCGCCGCTGTGTTTGTAAGGCGCGACCAACAAGTGACCGGGGTTGTACGGATAGGCGTTCAACAACGCGTAGCAGGTCCGATCGCGGAGCAGGATGAGGTTGCGCGCGTCGTCGGCTTCTTGTGGTTTGCGGCAGAGAAAACAACCAGTCTCTTTCGCGCTCAAAATGTACTGAATCCGCCACGGTGCCCACAAATGTTCCATGACGTCTTTATAGGCCGCGTCCGTGCACGCTGTCAATCGGCCAAACCGATGCACCCAGATGGCATAGACAAGCTGAACGCATGAAGCAGGTGAATGCCATTCCTTGAAATCATGAGCAACGTGCCTGAAGGTCTCTGTCTAGTGTGTTCATGTTTTCGTGCGGGCTAGTCCTTCACGGCATCGGCGCTGTTGATGCTCCCCGGCCGCCACTCCAGTCACCCCGGTAGCCATTGAATATGGCGCTGACGTGCCTTGCCAGATGAGCCACCGGGCAACGAGGGTTACCGGTAGGAAAAGCGGAACCATTGCGCCGCGCGCAAACGCCCCTATGCGCCGAACAGTGTTGGAGTCACCGCGCCTGTGACAATCGGGATGGCTGGGGACGAGACACTCTGGTGGAAGTCGAAAGTTTGTCGGTTCACGGACGTTTGCGCTGGCCCGCTGCGGTGGAGCATTGCTGCTATGCCATCGCTGCCGTCACGGCCATACTGGCTCTCTTTCTCGCCGTGGCATTCAGAATCTTCTTGCGCAGGCGAAGGTGGTGCGGCGTGGCCTCGACATATTCGTCAGCGGCAATGTATTCGAGGCAGCGCTCCAAGCTCATCTTCAATGGCGGCTCTAGTTGAATCCCCTTTCCCTCGCCTTGGCTGCGCATGTTGGTGAGGTGTTTCGTCTTCGTCGGATTGACCGGCATGTCTTCGGCCCGCGGGTTCTCGCCAATGATCATCCCCTCATAAACTTCTTCCTGCGGACCGACGAACAGACGGCCACGCTCCTGAATGTTGTTCAATGCCCAAGCAGTAGTGATGCCCGTCTCCATGCTGACAAGCGTACCGGTGGTGCGCGTCATGATCTCGCCCTTCCAAGGACCGTATTCTTTGAACAGGTGCGACATTGCCGCCCGGCCGCTCGTAAGGTTGACAAGGTCGGTCTCAAACCCAATCAGTCCGCGCGTCGGAATCGTTGCTTCGATCGTCACGCCGTGTGCGTGATGGTTCATGTGGGTAATCTCGGCTTTGCGGTTGGCCAGCACCTGCAACACGTCGCCGAGTTTGTCCTGCGGCGTCTCCACCCACAACGTCTCGTACGGCTCCAACAACTTGCCGTCTTTGTCACGCCGAGTGATGACTTCGGGACGGGAGACGAGGACTTCGTAGCCTTCGCGGCGCATTTGCTCGACGAGAATGGCAATCTGCATCTCGCCGCGGGCACTGACCAAAAAAATGTTGGCAGCGTTGGTATTCTCGACGCGAAGCGAAATATTCGTCCGGGTCTCTTTACGCAACCGTTCACCGATGTGTCGGGCGGTAACGAGTTTGCCATCTTTGCCGGCCAAGGGGCCGTCGTTAACGGCAAATTGCATCTGGATGGTCGGAGGATCAATTTCTTGAAACGGAATCGGTTCACGATCCTCACGGTCGCAGAGTGTTTCGCCGATGGCGAGTTCCTCGAAGCCGGACAAGCCGACAATGTTGCCAGCCTCGCCCACAGCGGTTTCGCTGGACCTCAGACCGCTGAACTCAAATACTTTTGTGATTGTGGCCCGCTCCCGGCGGCCGTCTTTGTGGATGCACACCAAAGAGTCACCCACTTTCACACGGCCGCCGATGACCTTGCCAATGGCGATCCGGCCAACATAGTCGGACCAGTCGAGATTGCTGACGAGCATCTTGAAGGGCGCTGTCGGGTCCGCCTTCGGCGGCGGAATGTGTTGCACAATGGTCTCAAAAAGCGGCGTCATGTCAGTACGAGGATCGTCGAGTTGCCGGACCGCGTAGCCGTCGCGGGCACTGGCGTAAATGAAGGGCGCGTTGAACTGCTCTTCCGTGGCGTGCAACTCGAGCAGGAGTTCGAGCACTTTGTCGTGAACAGCGTGCGGGTCAGCGTGTTCCCGGTCAATTTTATTGATCACGACGATGACTTTGAGTCCGTGCTTTAGAGCCTTCTGCAACACGAACCGAGTCTGTGCCTGCGGGCCATCAAAGGCATCCACGAGCAGCAACACACCATCCACCATGCCGAGGATCCGTTCTACTTCGCCGCCAAAGTCCGCATGGCCGGGGGTGTCCACGATGTTGATGAGGTAGTCCCGCCAATGGACGGAGGCGTTTTTGGCTTTGATGGTGATTCCCTTTTCCCTTTCGAGGTCCATCGAGTCCATAACGCGTTCCTCGGCCTGCTGGTTATCGCGCCAGAGGCCGGCTTCGCGGAGGAGCTTGTCCACCAGTGTGGTTTTGCCGTGGTCCACGTGAGCAATAATGCCGATATTGCGGATCAGTTGGGTCATAAGAGTACCGGGAGAAACGACAAACCGCTGCGCCCGAAGACACCCGTGCTACCGGCGACGCCGTTTCCGACGACCGCGACGCGCGTTCTGGCCAGCAAAATTCGTCATAGAAGTTAGAAATTGGTGGAGACGATGGGAGTTGAACCCACGACCTCCTGAATGCCATTCAGGCGCTCTAGCCAACTGAGCTACGTCCCCACGTCTGGGAAATCGAACGCACCCATGCTAGCCGCCCCCCCCCTCTTTGTCAAACGCCGGCTCCAAACCTCCCAGCCAACGTTTGACAGTGGCGGAAGCCGCGCAATTCTGAGGCCCATGTTGCAGAGCCAAACCAATCTGGTCGGGCTGGGGCTGCTGCTCACACTGGGCTTGGCCTGCCGGGTTTGTCTCGCGGCCGACGTGGCCGATGATTGTCACAACGCCCAATGGGACACGCCGGAGTGCGCCGCTCATTGCATCTGTCAGACGGCTGTTGTTCCACCCGCTGCATGATACCCAAGCCAATGCGCAAATGGTTCGTGGGCTTGATGATTGCTTCGTTGTGCCTCTTTCAACTGCGGCAAATAGGATGAAAACGAACGTCACAAACACACAGAGTCTTACAGCGATCGAGCTCCGGGTGGACGGCGAAACCGCGCGGCGCTCCTCCGCGATCCCACAGTTGTGAGCGGACAGCGCGCCCTCCAGCACCGGCGGGGGGCGGCCGGTGGGGTTACGGCAATTCGTCCTTGATCGCAATGCGCACGGTGTCGCCGGCATCGAGCCGGACATCAAACACCAACACGCCGGGCCTGCACCACCGGGAGCCGGTCGAGTCGTTGCCGAACAACAGTCCGAACCAACGCCCATCCGGCCCGCGTTGCGGTGGAGACGAATGGCCGCAATGCGGCATCGCGTAGGCGCGGCAGGTCGTAAGGGCCTGCCAATTTGTCCGACTGCCAATACACCCAGTCGTAGGTGCCGTCCACTCGGTAGTTCTCGCCATAGGTGCCGCCGCACCAGCCGGTGGCAAACACCACGTATTTACCGTGGATTTTGGCGGGATTGGTGGCCACGTCGCCCTTGGCGAACCGGGTGCCCATGGTGGTCTGCAGATCAATGCGCCGGCCTTCGAGGTTGTTGCCGCGCGGATCCCATTCCGTCAATCGCCCATTGCTGAAGAAATACGCCTGGCCGTCGTCCACAAACGCCGACGCCTGCGACGCGGCCCGGCTGACGTATTCGTAGGGGCCTTCTGCCCGACCGGTCGTTGAGCGCAACCCAAAACCTGCCGCCACCTGCAACGCCGCTTCCCGCGACGCCTCGCTCGCCTCCGCATCCCCCGCCACCGCCAACGCCGTTTCCCCCAACTGCGCCCGGCCCTTGGCGCCCAGCGTCCCGCTCCGGTCCCACCGGGCAACGCCAATAACGCCGTCCCCGCCACCGTCCCGCTCCGGTCTTCTGTCGCCGCCCACGTCGCCATCTCAATC
>CALBCO010000209.1 GCA_937927265.1 uncultured Verrucomicrobiae bacterium
GAGCAACGCCTGAAGTTCATCTGCATTGTGCGCCGACTCCATCAGCCAATACGAGTCCACGTTCCAAACATTCTGGGCCTCGAAAATGTCGTGAAGCTGTTTGATGCCGGGCCAGCGGTGAGCCGGGTTCGCCGGCGTTTCGTTGAGCAAGCGGCGGCCGACGATTTGCTCGGCGCGGTCGTTGTAGCGTTTGTTCAGGGGCAACTGGTAGGCCTCGTCATGCACCATCCGGTACCAATCGGGCGCGACACCCAACTCGGTGAACACACAATCTTGGGCCATGTTGATCCCCAGCGGCACCTGCGGGCAATCCTTTCCAAAATAATCCCGGTGCGCAGCGGCGTCGTCCTCCCAAAACTTTTTGATGTCCAGCGGCGCCAAGCCGCCGTGTGCGTGCGCTTGGGCAACGAGCTTCTCGGCGGCACGGAGGTGATGCGATTGCAAATGGTAGCTCATAATCAGTACGCGCATCAAACGGTCTCACGCTGGGTGCGTCAAGCGTAAAAGCCATCATTTCCCAGTTGCGGGGAAACTCTTTGACGGGCAGTGACCCGGTGGGGCCAACGTCTGTCGGAAAGATTGAGACTTCTTGACCGCCGGCCACCAAGACGATAGAACCACCCCACAAAGGGAGACCTGATATGAACTCGACCACCGGCAGTACTGCTGCCCGCCCGACCGGCGTGCGGCCGCAGTTGTTGTTTTGGGGCTGTTTCGCGGCGCTGGTTGCCACTTCGTTCGGCTTCATCATCCGCGCCTTGATCATGGACAATTGGGCCGCGCAGTACGGCCTGAGTGAAACCCAGAAAGGTGAAATCTTCGGCGTCGGCCTCTGGCCGTTTGCCATCAGCATCGTGTTGTTCAGCCTGGTCATTGACCGGATCGGCTATGGCCGGGCGATGGTGTTCGCGTTTATCTGTCACGTGGCGTCGGCGATCATCACGATTTTCGCGCCGCGCTATTTTGATCCGTACTGGAGTTTGTGGGTCGGCAATTTCGTCGTCGCGCTGGCCAACGGGACCGTCGAGGCGGTGATCAATCCGGTGGTGGCGACGTTGTTCCCGAAAGAGAAGACGAAGTGGTTGAACATACTGCACGCGGGCTGGCCGGGCGGGCTGGTGCTCGGCGGGTTGCTGACGTTGGGAATGGGGACTGGGTTTACTTGGGAATGGAAGGTGGGGCTGATTTTGTTGCCGACGGTGGTGTACGGGTTGATGTTGGTCGGGCACCAATTCCCGGTGCAGGAGCGCGTGACGGCGGGGGTGCCGTATAAGACGATGTTGCAGGAGGCCGGGGTGCTCGGCGCGTTGATTGTGGTGGCGTTGATCGTGCGCGAACTGGGCCGGGTGTTTGGCTGGTCGTTGCCGGTCCAACTCGGCATCGGCGCAGTGGCGGTGATTGGTTATGGCGCGTATGTGCGGGCGCTGGGCCGGCCGCTGTTTATTTTTCTGTTGCTGATCATGATCCCGCTGGCGACGACCGAGTTGGGCGTGGACAGTTGGGTCACGTCCTTGATGGTGCCGGAGATGGGCCGGTTTGCCGGGTGGGTGCTGGTCTATACGTCGTTCATCATGATGGTGCTGCGGTTCTGCGCGGGACCGATTGTGCACCGGCTCTCGCCACTCGGATTGCTGGCGACGTGCGCGGCGATTGCCGGGTGCGGGCTGCTGTGGTTGTCGCACGCGACCGGCGCGGCGATTTTGCTCGCGGCCACGGCGTATGGCGTGGGGAAGACGTTTTTCTGGCCGACGATGCTCGGCATCGCGGCGGAACGGTTTCCCAAAGGCGGGGCGTTGACGTTGAACACGATGGGCGGCGTCGGCATGCTCGGCGTGGGGGTGGTCGGCGCGGTGTTGCTCGGCAACATTCAGGATCGGGAGATTGACCGCAAACTGGCGGCGGAACATCCCGCCGTGCACGCGACCGTGGTCGGCGAGTCGCAGGTCAGCGTGTTCGGCGCGTACCGGCCCGTGGACGAAAAGAAACTGCACGCCGCTCCGGCCGAAGCCCAAGAGAAAGTCACCGTCATCCAAAGCGCGGCCAAGAAGAGCGCGTTGCGGACCGTGGCGATTTTCCCGGCGATCATGTTCGTGTGCTACGTGGCGCTGATCATCTATTTCCGGCTGACCGGCGGTTACCGGCCGGAGGAGTTGGTCGCCGAGAAATCCCAATGACGCGGGCGCAACTTTCCGGTGCTCGCGGTGTTGGACTCTTTCGGCGTGAGATATGGTCACCAAGCGTAGCTCTGGTCGGCAGGTCGGGACGCCACGCCGTGGCGTCCGTCCGCTTCGGTGGCCACTTCACAGCGGCGCGGACGGCGACCGCGGCCGGCCCACACCTGGCGGCTGGCCCGCGTGGGAATACGCATTGGGTTGCTACTCAGGTGACTTGCGACGCCCCTATCAAGGTGGGGCAGACCACCGTGTCGGCCTGTTGGCCATGGATTGCCCACGCTGCGATTGCGCAGAGCGGGATGTCTGCGCCACCTTGAGCATGTGAGTGTTTACGGAAAAAGAAGAAAATGAAAATCACCATCTCGATTCTCACCGCCGTGTTCCTCGCGGCCAATGCCGTGGCCGCCCCGGCGGCAGTGCCGCCCAAACCCAACATCATCCTCATCATGTGCGACGATGCCGGGTTTGCCGATTTCGGGCCGTTCGGCGGTTTGGCCGACACGCCCGTGCTCGACAAACTCGCCGCTGAAGGGATGCGGTTCACACGCGCCTACTCGAATGCGCGGTGCATGCCGACCCGCGCCTCGTTATTGACGGGCCTGAACCCGCAACAGTGCGGTGAAAACCGGCTCAACGGCTATTGCGTGACCATACCCGAAGTGCTCAAAGATGCAGGCTATGCCAGTTACATGGTCGGCAAATGGCATCTCGGCTATGGTCCTGGTCACGGGCCGTCGCGGGAAACGCGCGATCCGGTGACCCAACAACTCAGCACGCCAGCAGGCCGCGGGTTTGATCGGTTCTACGGCATCTGGGCCGGGGCGTCCCAGCCGACCAAAGAAAAACTCATGGCTGCCAAAGACGGTGGTGCGGTCCGCATCATTCAAGACGACCGGGTGCTCGATTGGAGCGAAATGCCCGACGATTACTACAACACGCGGACTTGGACCGACAAAGCCATCGAGTTCATGAAATCCACCCCGCAGGAGAAACCGTTTTTCCTCTACGTGGCGCACACCGCGCCGCATTGGCCGATCGGCCCGCCGCCCGAATCGGTCGCGCG
>CALBCO010000210.1 GCA_937927265.1 uncultured Verrucomicrobiae bacterium
CGCCGCCGCCGCAACCGGCACGCCCGCCGGCACGCGATGCAACAACTCCGCCGGTACTGTCACATACTCCGCAAAACATCCGTCCCGCTTGAAGCCGATTGCCCGTTTTTGCGGACACAGATTCGGAAAGCCGGTCACGCACACCCGGCATCGGCCGCACGCTTCCGGGTTGTTCTCCGCGACCACCACGTCGCCAACGCCAAAGCCCGTTACCTTGGCGCCAACTTGTTCGATCACACCGCAAAATTCGTGGCCGATCACCAACGGCGGCGTGGATGGAAACCGGTCATGCCAGATATGCACATCCGATCCGCAGACGGCCGCCGCGCGAACGCGCACCAACACTTCCTCTGCTGATGGCGTGGGCACCGGCCAGTCGCGGAGAGCGACCTGATCTGGACCGGGCGCGATTTTGACCAGGGCCTGCATTCGTTATTTTCCTTTGATCGCTTTTGCCCGATACGGCTCGCGGCTGATCAGTTGGCTGGTCATCCCGCAATCCGCCACGAGATTCGCGCCCGTAATGCACGGACTGCGGTCGCTCAACAAGAACACACACGCTTCCGCAATCTCCGCCGGCTCGACCAACCTCTCGGCCGGGATATTCGCGTTCCAAAATGCGAGACATTCTTTTTCACTCGGTGCGGCCGCCACAATATCCTTCCAAATCTCCGTCCGACACAATCCCGGCGACAACACGTTGACCCGCACGCCCTGCCGGGCGAGTTCGACAGCTACGGCTTTCGAATATCCGACCATGCCACATTTCGCCGCATCGTACGGGCCCGCCCCCGGCAATGAAGCCAACGTATGAACACTGGCAATCTGCACGATCGCGCCGCCGCGCGGCCGTTGCCGGACCATTTGCCGGGCACAAAATTGCGTCAGGAAAAACGAGCCTTTCAGATCCACATCCATGATGTGATCCCACTCCTTCTCGGTGGTTTCGAGAAACGGTTTGACGAAGTTGACGCCGGCATTGTTGATCAGCCCGTCAATCCGGCCAAACGTCTCAACGGCCGTCGCGACCAACCGCCGCAAGTCATCCAGCCGCCCCACATCGCACGGCACGGCCAACGCTCGACCGCCGCGCCGCGTGATGCGCCGACAAACTGCCGCGAGTTTGTCCGCCGACCGCGCCGCAAGAACCACTTTCGCTCCTTCGCGCGCACAGACTTCCGCCATGGCCACGCCCAACCCCTTGCTGGCCCCGGTAATGATGACGACCTTGTTTTTTAGTTCCATAATCAATCTCCTTGTCGCAACTCCACCACTTCACCGTCCGGGCCGCGGAAATACACAACCCACACCCCCGGCCGAAACTCAATCGGTTCACTGATGAACTCTACGCCGCGCTCCCGCAACCGCACGTAATCACCACGGACATCATCCGAGCGCACCCCCATGTGGATGAACCCCTTGTCGGCCTGCGACCGGTCGCGCGCCAACGATTTCGCTGATGGCTCGATGTATTGAAACAACTCCAACATGTTGTTCCCCATCACCAAATGCGCGATGCGCGCCCGCGCACCTGGCATTCCTGTGATCACACCCAACCGTGGATCTTCGCGCGGCTCAAGAATCCGGCGGACACGGAATCCCAGTACATCCCGGTAAAACGCCACCGACCGGTCCAAATCCACCACTCCAAGGCCTACATGTTCGAGTTGCGTGATTATTGGGGAATCTCCTTTTCTGGTTGCCGTGGCACTTGCTGGTTACTACGACGGGCCTCCGCTTCGACGGCGCGTGCCACATGGTGTGCAACTTGTTTGTTGAACACACTGGGCACTATGTACTCCTCACTCAACTCATCATCGGCGATCGCCCCAGCAATCGCCCGCGCCGCAGCCACTTTCATCGCCTCGGTGATTTGCCGCGCCCTGGCATCAAGCGCCCCTCGAAAAATGCCGGGGAATGCCAACACGTTGTTGATCTGGTTCGGATAATCGCTGCGGCCCGTCGCAACGATGCGGGCGTAACGCGCGGCTATTTCCGGCATGATCTCGGGCACCGGGTTGGCCAGGGCGAACACGATGGGATCGCGCGCCATTCGCCGCAACGCGCGAACGGGCAACGCCCCCGGACCACTAACACCAATATACAGGTGCGCGCCGGTGCAGGCCTCGACGATGTCTCCCGTCAACCCCTCCGGGTTGGTGTGTTGGGCCAGCCACGCCTTGCTGGGATCCAGTTCCGGCAACCGGTGCCGGCCGATAATCCCTTGGCGGTCACAACACACCAGCGAGCACGCCCCAGCGGCCAGCAACATCCGGATAACGGCCGCACCAGCCGCACCCGCGCCTTGGACGACAATCCGCGTGCGGGCCAGCGGGCGTTTGACCAACCGCAAGGCGTTGAGTGTGGCAGCCAGCACCACCACCGCCGTACCGTGCTGGTCATCGTGAAAGACCGGTATATCCAGTTCGGCACGCAGACGGCGTTCAATCTCAAAACAGCGTGGCGCACTGATGTCTTCCAAGTTGATGCCGCCAAAACCCGGTGCAATCCATTTGACCACTCGCACAACTTCGTCGGAATCCTGCGTATTGAGACAAATCGGGTAGGCGTCAATGTCGCCGAATTCCTTGAACAACATCGCCTTGCCTTCCATGACCGGCATCGCGGCTTCAGGCCCGAGATTGCCCAAGCCAAGGATGGCGGAACCGTCCGAAACCACAGCGACAGAGTTGCGTTTAATCGTGAGTTGTTTGGCCCGGTGTTTGTCTTCGGCAATGGCCAGGCAGACGCGGGCCACACCGGGTGTGTAGGCCATGGACAAGGCGTCGCGGGTGGTCAATGAAATCTTGTTTTGAATACGGATTTTGCCGCCCAAATGTAACAAGAACACCCGGTCGGACACATGGAGGACTTCGATTCCTTTCAACCGACGAATCGCTTTGAGCATGGCACTGGCGTGCGCTTCGTCGCGAGCGGCCACGGTCAGATCACGCACTTTGAAATCACGCTCGGCCTGCACCACGTCCACAGCGCCGGGATCACCTTCCAACCGGGCAATCGTCTTCAACACTTTGGCCAGCATTCCGGGTCTGTTGAGAATACGCAAGCGAGCGGTAAAACTGTAACTCGCGCTGGGAGTACTCAATGGCCTGTGCATCTTATCCCCCGCACAATACATTTGCTTATCTTTTGAACGCCTACCAACACATTGAGCTCCCAACGTCCCTCTTACGCCGTTAACCGTTTCGGAGCCGGACCGAGCACTTCCGCGCCGTCGGCAGTCACCAAGATATTATCCTCAATCCGAATACCACCCCACTGCGGGTCATACACCCCCGGCTCAACCGTGCACACCATTCCCTCCTCCAACAGCGTCTGGCCGCCCGGCAGAATCAACGGTGTCGGCTCGTGATACCGGAATCCCAATCCGTGCCCCGTCACATGCAGGAACTCTTTGTCAGTGAATCCCGCCGCGTGCACCACTGCCCTTGCCGCCTGATCCACCTCGCTCGCTGTCACTCCGGGGCGCACCACCCGAATCGCGGCTTCCTGGGCACGACAAATCGTCTCGAAAGCGCGCAACTGCGCCTCGCTGGGACGTCCGGCCACCGCCACCCGCGTCCGATCCGCCCAAAACCCGTCCGCCACCACCGCCAACTCCAACAACGCCAGATCACCGGCCCGCAATTTTCGCTGCGTTGTCACGACCATGGGCCGGTAGCCCCATGACGTTTCGGCTGCGCCCGTGGAGACCTGCGCAAACGCCCGCACCCGCTGCGCGCCTTTGTAGCCAGTGCCCTGCTGCATGATCGTCTGCTCCACCAACGTCACCAGATCAATTCCGGTCCGTCCCGGCGAGACTGCCTTTTGGAACGCCCGCAACCCAATCGCGGCGATTTCGTTGACTACCCGCAATCGCTCCTGCTCCCATGCCGTCTTGCGCACCCGCAACTCAGCCAACCAACTCGTCGCGTCCACAAGCCGCGCCCGGCCAAACACCTTCTCCAGCAGAGCGACGAAGGGCGCGGCCGGCACCGCCGGCTCGGCGGCATTCCAGCCGGGCGCGATGCTTTCCAGCGAACCTTCGTAACCGATCCGGCGCCAGTTTCTGTCGCGCGCCGCCGCGGCGAACGCCGCCGCGGCCACTGCATATCCATTTTCGCCGGTCAAGATTCCGTGCCGGTATTCGATGACCTTCGCTTCCCAAATCTCCGCGCGCGCCTCACGTCCGTCGCAATGCGGCACGACACACACGGGCCGTCCCATGCGGGGAAAGAGCAGGAAACTCGCACCGATCATCGGCCAATGCCCGCTCAACAGCCGGACATGTTCAGGCAGCCGACACACCACCGCATCCAATCCCGCAGCGCGCATGGCCGTGCGGGCCCGTCGCAATCGTTCGCGATCCATATCGTTCACCTATTCCTTCCAATATGCCGCACCCGGCAGACTGCCGTCCATGACATACCCGCCATCAATCGTCAGATGCTGGCCGGTCATGTACCGCGCGTCATCGCTCGCCAAAAACACCGCGCCGGCCGCGATCCATTCGGGTTGGGCAATTTCCTTGAGCGGCACGCGCTCGAACAACGCGCGTTTCACCGCGTCGGTGTACATCGGGATTGTCAACTCCGTGTACGTCGCGCCGGGGCGAATGTAGTTGACCGTGATCTTGTGCGGCGCAAGTTCGGTCGCCAACGTCCGGCAGAACGATTCCATCCCGCCTTTGGCCGCCGTGTAATGGGCGCAGTTCGGTTCGCTCAACACAGCGTGAATGCTCGAAATGGCGATGATCCGCCCGCCGCCACCCTGTTGGATCATCTGCCGGGCGGCCTGTTGCGAACAGAGAAACACGCTCTTCAGGTTTGTTCGCAGGATCAAATCCCAATCCGCTTCCGGCATGTCCACCACGGACGATTGACGGATGATACCGGTATTGTTGACGAGGATATCGAGACGGCTCAGAAACGCCACCGCCTCACGGAACGCCGCCGCCACTTGCCCGCTGTCGCCCACGTCGCAGTGCACAAACTTGGCCCGCCGCCCCCGCTGCTGCAACTCCGCCACCATCGTCTCGGCCTTGAGCGCGTTGATGTCGAAGATAACGACATCCGCGCCTTCCGCCGCGAACGCGCGAGCAATCGCTTTGCCGATGCCCGACGCCGCGCCGGTCACAATCGCTTTCTTGCCTGCCAGTTTCATGTGTTACCTCCTCCTAGACTTTTCGCCGCGCCGCCTTCCGAATGGCAACAGCGATTTGTTCCACCGTCGGTATGCACAACGCCTCCAACCGTTTCGAGACTGGAATCGGCACGCTCGGCGCGGCGATCTGCACCGGCACGCCGTCAAACGCATCAAAATACCGACGCACTGCTTCCGCCACAATTTTGCCGCCGAGCGAATTGCACGCCGGCGATTGCTCGGCTACCACGAGCATCCCGGTCTTCTCCAGCGACCCGCCAATCGTCGCCCAATCCAAACCGGCATCGTCGAGCGTTCGCAAATCAATCACCTCCGCGTCCACGCCCTCCCCCGCCAAAGCCTCCGCCGCTGCGAGGGATTGCGCGACCGTCCAACCGTACGCCAACACCGTCACGTCTCGGCCCGGTCGTAGAATCTTCGCCTTGCCGGGTTGCACCACAAAATCTAGATCGTCGGACGGAATCATCCCTTTGCGGCCATAATACTCGTGGTGCTCGATGATCACGGTCGGACTGTGGGCGCGCATCGCCGCGTTGAACAGCCCGATGTAATCAAACGGTGTGGTCGGACAGAAAATCCGAAATCCAGGAAACAACGAATACAACGCCGCCGGATCCAGACTGTGCTGCGCGCCATAACCAAGCCCAATCGCCACGCGCGTCCGCACCACCAACGGAACACGAGCATGTCCGCCGTAGATGTGGCCCAGCTGGGCGATTTGGTTGAGCAACTGATCGGCCGCCACAAGCGCGAAACTGGTGAACATGATTTCCACAATCGGATGCATCCCGTTCATCGCCGCGCCGCAGGCCAACCCGCAAAAACCCGCCTCGGAAATCGGCGTGTTCAACACCCGGTCAGGAAACCGTTTCGGCAACCCCTTCGTCGCGCCATACGCGCCGCCCCCCATGTTGGCCACTTCCTCGCCGCACACGAACACCGTTGGATCCTTCTCCAACCACCGGCCCGTCACGGCAGCAATCGCGTCCGAATACTTGATCTCCTGCGTGCAGACGAGGTCTTCAAACTCGGCAAACCTCGTCGCCACGGGCCCCTCATCACGCAATCCGACAAACAAACTCTCCGGAGCCGGCCACAACGACTCTTTCACCCGCCGCCCGCCTCCGCCGTCCGACTCAACGCAACTGGCTGCCACGTCGTGGACCACCGCCCGTGCCGATCCCGCCAACTGCGCCGCCTCCGATTCGCTCACCACACCGAGCTGCAACAACTGTTGCCGGGTCGTCGCAATTGGATCACGCGCCCGCCATTCCGCTTCCTCGTCTTTCACACGGTATCCAAACGCGCTGCCGGGCAGATTACCGGCATGATGCAAATACCGATACGTCTGCGCATCCACGTAGGCCGGCAGCCAACCTTGGGCGCGCAACGTTTCCAAGCCGAGCTTCACCGCCAATGGATTCATCCCGTCGAGCCGCAACCCCGGCATCCCATACGCCACTGCCTTTTCGTGCAACGCCTGCGCCGAGCACGACTGCTTCACATTCGTGCCGACCGCGTAGGCGTTGTTCTCAATGAAATACACCACCGGCGCGCCCCACAACGACGCCAGATTCGACGACTCATCCAACACGCCCTGATACAACGCGCCGTCGCCGAAAAAACACACCGTCATCGCGTCGCGTCCCAACCGCCGGTCGGCCCACGCCGCGCCTGTGGCGTGTGGGACACCACCGGCGACGATGGCATTCGTGCCAAGCACCCCTGCCGCAGCATTCACCAGATGCATCGAACCGCCTCGCCCGCCGCTGCAACCATCCGCCAATCCCATGATCTCGCAGAGCAACACCCGGACATCCTCGCGCAACGCGGACGGCAACTCCGCCGCGACCGGATCAAATCCCTCCGGCCGGTGCGCGCTCAGCACTTTGGCCAAGTACTGATGATGGGCGCGATGTGTGCCGGTGATCTTGTCGGTCGCCCGCAACGCGCACCCCATCCCAGCCGCCACCCCTTCCTGTCCGATGCTCGTATGGACAGGCCCGTGGATGAGGTTCTCGTTTTTCAATTCCAACAGTTTTTCCTCAAAAGCGCGGATCAACAACATCTGATACAACATCCAACGCAACATCACCGGCGTTTCCGCGGCCCAATCTTCTTCCGTCACCGTCAGCTCCACCAACGGCACGTGCGTGGGAGTCTCGGTGAGTTTCATTTCCAATACACCGCCTTCAGATCCACAAAGAACTCCAGCCCACTGCGTCCGTTTTCCGGCAACCCCGCCCCCGATTGTTTCCAGCCGCCGAATGGCAGTGCTGGCCGTTTATAGCCCGTATGAATGTTCACGTGCGCCATGCCGGCCGCAATGTCTCGCGTGTATCGTTGCGCCGCCGCCAAATTGCGCGTGAAAATCGCCGATGACAATCCGTAGATGGAATCATTCGCCAAACGCAGCGCATCATCGAGCGTGTCGAACGGCAATACCGCCAACACCGGCCCAAACACTTCCTCCCGAAACAATACCATCGCCGGCGTCACATCCGCGAACACCGTGGGGCGGATAAAATATCCAGCCGCGCCCGCCACCACGTCCCCGGTCACCAACCGCGCCCCATCCCGTTTCGCCTGCTCAATCTGTTGACTGATGCCGCTAAACTGCTCTGGCCCGGCCACTGGTCCCATATCGGTCGCTTCCGCCAATGGATCGCCCACGACCATTCGTTCGCAGTGTGCCGCCAGTTGAGCGACAAACTCCTGATAAATATCCCGTTGCACCAACACCCGGCTGGTCGAGGTGCACCATTGTCCCGCGCAGGCAAATCCGGCAGTCATCACCGCCTCCAGTGCCGCCTCGCGATCCGCATCAGCCATCACGATCAACGCATTCTTGCCGCCGAGTTCCAGTTGGGTGCGCGTCAGATTCGCTGCCGCGCGAGCTTGAATCTTTTTGCCCACCGCCGTTGAACCCGTAAACGAAATGGCCCGCACCCGCGGGTCATCAATCAACGCGTTGCCGATGGCCGAACCGAGACCGGTGACGCAGTTGAACACCCCGGCCGGGAAACCCGCCTGTTGAAACAGCTCCGCCATGAACACACCGGACCACGGCGTAAATGACGCCGGCTTGAACACCACCGTATTGCCCGTCAGCAACGCCGGCAATGCTTTGCGGCACATCACGTTGACCGGGAAATTCCACGGACTGATGATCCCCACCACACCCAGCGGCTCGTATTGCGTCCAGCCAACCATCCCCGTCGTGCCTGCCGGTAACGTCGGTCCAGCAAACGCCGCCACCTGATGCCAGTGATACCGTCCTTCCGTCAGAGCGGAATCCACCTCTGCCCGCGCCTCGCGGATGGTCTTCCCATTCTCGCGCGTGACAATCCCGGCTAGTTCCTCCCGTCTGTTGGCGAGCAAATCAAGAAAGCGGCCTACGCAGACCTGTCGCTCTTCGATTGCTGTCGCCCGCCAGCCGGCAAATGCCGCCTGTGCCGCGTCAACCGCCGCGGTCATATCCGCCGGCGCCGACGCCTGAAACCGCGCCAGCACCGACCCGCGTTCCGCCGGATTCTCATCGGCGAATGTCGCGCCCGCACTCCCCGGTCGCCACTGGCCACCAATCAAGTTCTCAAAGGTTTTCACATCTCCCCCTCTCTCCGTTCGTGCCCGCGCCGCCTTCACAACTGCCGCCGAAGCACTGATATGCTTGCACAACGCCTCACGTGCCGCGAAGCGGTCCCCGCGTTGCATCGCCTGCAACACCGCCCGGTGTTCCCGGTAGGCCTGCCGCAACCCCTCTTCGTCCTGCCCGGCCCACCGTTGAAAAATTTGCAAAAACTGATAATGGCGGCGCAAATCCCCTTCGAGCCACGGATTGCCGCACCGACGCAACCAAAACTCGTGCAAGGCCCGGTCAAACGTCAAACACCGTTTCGGCCAACCGGGTTTGTCCAGCGCCACCGCCTCCGCCTGGGCCACTAACTCCGCCACAGCCTCCGCTGCAAACGCCGGCCATGCCAACTCAAACGCATGCAATTCCAACAACCCGCGCAAGTCGTACAGCGCATCAATATCCGCAGCCGTCAGTTCGCGGACGAGCGGGGCGTGATTCGGACGCAACACCAAAAACCCCGCTTCCGCGGCCCGCCGCACCGCTTCGCGCATCGGCGTCCGGCTCACCTGCCACGCGCGCGCAAGTTGAGCCTCCCGTAACGGCTTTCCCCCGGGCAATTGCCCGTTGAGAATGGCAGCGACGAGCCGCTGAAACACCGCCTCGGCAATGCGCGCCGTCCGGTGGGGCTGTTGCGTTGAAACTCGCCGGCCCATTGGTGCGAAAGTGTATGCACTTGATGAGGCTGCGTCAACGACAAATCACGCGGTCACCGGCACGCCCGGATCGTTTGGCCAAAGAGAAACTGCGGCGGCGGGGCCAAGACTTGATCCATACGGAGGGTGCGACTGAATCGGAAACCCGTTTTACGCGGGCCAACGAGGCCTGCCGGTCTTGTGACCCCCGGAATGACCCGCTTCACCTCCCCGGCCTCACCCCATCAAGACACCCCCCGCTCTCCAGCTTCCCCGATTGCCACTCTTGGATTCCGCACGCGCGCCCGCCACCTCAACGGCTGCCGACCGAGCCTCGCGAGTCACCAACGCGTGCCGACGACCGTTACCTTCTTGCGGATCGCTCTCCATGCCATCCAAAGCGCCGCTGGCGCGGCGCACTCCAAAACCGTTCGACTCACCGCCGGGGCTTGGTCCCCGCGCGCCCGCGTCTTGGAGTGCGGTGCGGCCGCACCGCTTTCCCGGCTGACAACCGTCGGTGACTATTGGCTGTCAGGCCAGACACAGAAGGAATGTCTGCGCCACCTCAACATCGGACGGGTAATCTGGCGCGGACACAATGCCGCGAATCGTGAAGGCCGGGAGTAAACGGAAGCCGTCGCCTTCGGCATTCGATGTCGCGGCGTGGAGGCCGAAGAGATTCATGTTTGCGGATGCCGCGCGAGACCAGCCCCCGCGAACCATCGCTGTCGCGGCGACCCCGTCGCCTGGCGGGAGCAGCCGGCCTGCCTTGTCGGCTCACGTGCTCGTTGCTCTGATTCCCGCTCCTTTTGCAATTCAATCTGCCCATAGGCAATCATCCGGCCGCGGTTCACCTGCCGCCCGAAATAAATCGTCACCCCCAACGCCACCATTCCCAGCCCAAACGCCCACAGGAACATGCTGGAGTAGTCATACTTGGCGGGGCCGGGGTTGCCAAACCACGCCGTGTACATCCGCACCCATAAACCGCAGAGATTCGTCAGCGTGAAGCCGGTCACACCCGCGACAAACCCGAACCCGGCGCTGTAGGTGCCGAACTTGTTCGACGGCATGTAGTCATAGACCAACGGGCCCCAAACCGTCCACACCCACGTCAGAAAGAAACTGCTCGCGAGTCCGAAACCGACCAGTTGCGGCAGCGTGATTTGGTAATGCGCCACGTACCGCAGGTAATACCAGAACCCCAGATTCATCACGACCGGCATCACCACGCCGATCCGAAACATCCACAGCCGCGCCACCCGGTCGGCCAGATACCCCGCCAACGGGAAAAACACCAGCACGTTGACCGCCACCAACACAGCGCCCGCCTGCCCCACC
>CALBCO010000211.1 GCA_937927265.1 uncultured Verrucomicrobiae bacterium
TTTTTCCGGTCTTCCATGGCGGCTTCGGAAGCTTTGTCATCGGCACGGCTGCCACGTTCGGTGACGCGAGCGGCGGCGATTTCCGCGATGATGTCGTCCACGTTCTTCGCGGGGGATTCCACGCAACCGGTGCTAATGATATCGCCAATGGTGCGGACGCGCACGGTGAGTTCCCGTACTTCCTCGCCGGGTTGGGGCGGGAGCAGGTCGTTGACCGGCAGCCATTGACCGCGCCGTCGGACACACTTGCGGCGGTGGCTGAAGTAAATACTTGGTACTTCCAGTTTCTCCTGGCGGATGTATTCCCAGACATCCATCTCCGTCCAGTTCGAGAGGGGAAAGACGCGCATGTTTTCGCCGGGGTTGACCCGTGCGTTGTAAAGATTCCAGATTTCCGGGCGCTGGTTTTTCGGATCCCATTGGCCGAAGCGGTCGCGGAAACTGAAGAAACGTTCTTTGGCCCGCGCCTTTTCCTCGTCCCGGCGCGCGCCGCCGATGCAGCAGTCGAATTGAAACTCTTCGATGGCCGCGAGCAACGTCGGAATCTGGAGCCGGTTACGGCTGATCTCGCCGGGGACGGGCGTGGCGATGCCCTTGGCGATAGCATCTTCGACTTTGCGGATGATGAGTTTCGCGCCCAGTTCCTTCGCGCGGCGGTCGCGGAACTCGTTCAACTCGGGGAAATGGTGGCCGGTATCCACGTTGAGCAGTGGCATGGGGATGTCTGATGGCCGAAAGGCTTTTTCGGCGAGCCGCAACAGGCAAATCGAATCTTTTCCGCCAGAAAAAAGCAGGCAAGGTCGTTCGAATTCGCCAGCCACTTCGCGCATCACGTGGATGGCTTCCGTTTCGAGATACTGGAGATGGTCGAGATGATAGTTTGCAGTTTTCATGTGTGCAGCCCGCACTCGCGTTTCTCATCGCCTTTGGCTGGGTCAAAGTAGTCCCATTCGTTCGGCAAATTGTGCTCGATCAGATACGCTTCCATTTCGGCGTCCGACAACTCAAAGACCGGGCTGACCTTGAGCACGCCGTACTTGGCGTCGCGGCGAATGGCTTCCATTTTGGCGCGGTTAGGGTTTTGGACGCGCCGAATGGCGGTGAGCCAGACCGCCGGCGCCAGTTCACGCATGGCGCGCTCAAACGGCTCAAGCTTCATCGTCGCGCTGAAAACCTCCGGCGACGTCTCACCGTACCGGGCTTGCCAGTGGGCGGCACTGAGCCGGGGATGATACGTTTTGAGATTCAAGTGCAGCAATTGTGTCAGCCGGTCGGCGAACCGGTACGTTGCGGGCCGGTTGAATCCGTGGTCCACCCACAACACCGGGATGTCTGGCTGGACTTGTGTCGCCAAGTGCAGAATGACTGCCTCGTAGGGCCGGAAGTTGGTGGAGACAATCGCCTTGCCCTGGGCGATGGCCCAGCGGGTGATTTCGAGCGGGGTCATTGCGGGAACTCCACAGCGCGCAGGCACCAATCGCCGAACCGTTCGCCGGCTTGGCGTTCCTGCCGGTAGCGGGTGATGAGTGGGCGCAGTTCGTTGATGATGTCGGCATCCTTGACGGCTTCCCGGTAGAGACGGTTCAACCGGGTGCTGGCGACGTTGCCGCCGAGCCAGATTTGGTAGAGGCCGGGCGATTTGCCGACCAACCCGATCTCCGCCATGTAGGGCCGGGCGCACCCGTTCGGACAGCCGGTCATCCGAATCACAATTTCCTCGTCAATCAGCTTCTCGATTTCCAAAATTAATTTCGGCAGGTACCGTTCCGCCTCGGCCACCGCCAACCCGCACGTCGGCAACGCCACGCATGCCATCGAAGCGCGCCGCAACGCCGTGCCGCTGCCATGCCCGGCCAGCAACCGATCCACTGCCGGCTGGTCCGCCGGCGCGATGTTGGCGAGGATGACGTTGTTGCCGGGCGTCAGCCGAATTTCCGGTTGAAACTTTTCCACCACGGCGTGCAACGCTGCCTTGAGCGCGCCTTGGATGCGGCCGGTCTCGACAAACACACCGCAATACATCCGGCCATCGGCCTGGCGGTGCCAACCGAAGTTGTCGCCTTGCTTTGTGAACACAAACGGCCGAGCCTCCTCCAATCTGAAACCGACCCGCGTTTCGAGTTCCTGGCGGAACCACGCAACGCCTTTGTCGGCGAGGACGTATTTGAGCCGGGCGTGTTTCCGGTCCGTCCGGCTGCCGTAATCCCGGTGGATGGTCAACACGGCTTTCGCTACCTCCACGACTTTTCCGGCTGGCAGAAAGCCAATCACATCGGCCAGTCGGGGATAGGTGGCCTTGTTGCCGTGTGAGCGGCCCATCCCACCACCGGCCAGCAGATTATAGCCATCCGCCACAGCGATGAACCCGCAGCAATGAGTGAAGATGTCCACGTCGTTCACCGGCGGAATCGCGAACCCGACCTTGAACTTCCGCGGCAGGTAGCTCTTGCCGTAGAGCGGGTCGGTGAAGCTCGGATCAGGCACGACTTGAACACCGTCAATCCAGATGGCGTGATAAGCCGGCGTTTGGGGCGCAAGCGCGAGTGCGACCTGCCGGGCGTGTGCCCGGACGCGCGCGCCGAGCTCGTCGCTGGCCGGGGTGGGCGGGGCCATCACATTGCGGGCGTTGTCGCCGCACGCAGCCAACGTCGTCAGCAACGTGTCGTTGACGCCCTTGACCAACTGCCAGAGCCCGCCTTTGACGACGTGATGGAACTGCAAACCTTGCCGGGATGTGACCCGAAGCGTGTTGTTGCCGTACCGGGCGGCTAGGTCGTCAAGTGCGAGGTACTGGGCCGGGGCCAGGACGCCGCCCGGAATGCGCACCCGAACCATGAAAATGTATTTCTTGCCAGTTTTGCGCATGTCCCGGTCGTCGCCCTGATAAATCCCGTGGGCCTTCAGAAATGTGGCATCCTCGTCGGTAAACCGGTCCGTTTGCGTGTCGGCCAGCGCAGCGCTGATCGTGCCCGCCAACGTTGGGCAATTCTGTTTGAGTTCTTCAACGTTTTTCATGTTTCACTCCGCAAGGCATGATCGAGTTTTTTCCAGATTGCTTCTGGTTCTTCCAAGCCGGCCGAGATGCGGATCAAGTACCGCGACACTCCGCACGATTCCGCCCAGTCGAGTTCCGTATAATGGGCGAGCAATGTAAACGGACACGCCAACGTGAACACCGTCCCCAGGCTTGGTCCTTTGCACACGTCGAGCCGGTCGTAAATCTGCGGCGACGTTGTTTCCGCGTTCTTCGGCAGAACCGTGATGAGCGCGCCCCAACCGCCGTCGGGCCGGCGCACGGCATCGTACGCCTCGGCAAATTCCCATTTGGGATACCAGACCTTCGCCACGGCCGGGTGCGTCCGCAAGCGTTCGGCGAGCAGTAATCCGGTCGCGTTGTGCCGCCGCATTCGGTCGGGGAAATCGCGCGCTTGCCGGTCCAGAATCGCGGCGTCTTCAATCCAGAGTAATTCCTCGTGTTGGGCTGCCACGATCGGCTTCAACTCGGCATAAAACGGCGACCGCGGATTGCAAATCAACGCACCGCCCATCACATCGCCTGTGCCAGCCACAAATTTCGTCAGGCTCGTCGCGATCAGTGCCGCGTGGTCGCGCAAATCCACGTTGACCGGTGTCGCCACCACATCGTCAGCCACCAAGGGCACGCCGTGTTCGCGGAGCAGCGGGGTGACTTGACGCAAGTCCGCCGCGCCGAGCAATGGATTGCCAGGAATTTCACTGAACGCCGCGGCCAGCGGTTGCCGCTGGAGCAACACGCGCAGGTCCTGCGCCATCGTCGCGAGATCGTGTAGCAACGTCGCGCCGTGCCCCAACTTCTGTTGCAGCTTCAACGTGTCCACGTACGGAAAACCCAGTTGTACGGTTGGCCGGCCCGGCGCACGCGCCAACACCGCCTGCAGCGCCGCAAACTGCGCCGCCATGCCCGACGGTTGCAGAAACACATCCGTCGCATCGCAATCGTAGAAGTCAGCCAATTGCCGACGCAACGACCGACGCACCGCCGGATCGTCGGCGACTTTGCGCCCGACGAGAAATGCTTCCGCCTGCCGGCTGGAGACGATCAGGCCGGTATGTTGCCAGAACATTTCCGGCGCGAACCCGGTGGCCCGTTGCGCCACGCGCTCCGACGGCCACGGGAAGCGGCCGAGCCGTTTAGCCATTTCCCGGATCAGCGGATGAATGACAAAACGCGGATAGCCGGTCGCGATGTGCGCCATCACCGCCGGGTGTTTCTCCTCGTAGCCGACCACGTCCTGCCAACGCGGCAGCGACATCGAAACGGCGTGCACCGAATCCGGTATGGGTTGGCCGAGCTTCACAATGCCTGTTCGATGTCGGCCAGCAAATCCGCTACGTCTTCGATGCCGACGGAAAACCGCACGACGTTGTCAGTGATGCCGACCGCTTCGCGAACGGGTTTCGGCACGCCGGCATGCGTCATCGTGGCCGGGTGACAGACGAGGCTTTCCACACCGCCGAGGCTCTCGGCCAGCGTGAACAGTTGCAGCTTTCGGCAGAATGCGAGCACATCGCCGTCGAGTTCGATGGTGATGATGCCGGAACCACCGGACATTTGGCGTTTGGCCAGTGTGTGTTGTGGGTGACTGGGCAGGAACGGGTAGCGGACCCACTTCACCCGTGGTTGCTTCTCCAGCCAAGCAGCCAGAGCCAGCGCGTTGGCGCAATGCCGCTCCATTCGCAACGCCAGCGTCCGTTGGCCGCGTGTCGTCAGCCACGCATCGAACGGCGATGGTTGAAGACCGAGTGCCTTTTGGGCGAACACCATTCGTTTGTGCCATGTCAGGTCGTTGGTTGCTACGAGGCCGCCGAGGCAATCGCTGTGGCCGTTGACGTACTTCGTCGTGGAGGACAGCGACAGTGTCGCGCCAAGCGCGAGCGGGCGTTGGAGGTACGGCGAGGCAAACGTGTTATCCACCACCACCGGAAAACCAAGTTGGCTGATCCCGGCAATGTCGAGAATCTTCAGCAACGGATTCGTCGGACTTTCCAGCCAGACCAGCGTCGGCTTCGCGGCGCTGATTTGGTCCCAGTTCTCCGGCCGGCTCAAGTCGGCGTACTGCGCCCGAACACCAAACTTGCCGAAGACGCGTTCGAACATCCGGTAGGTGCAGCCGTAGATATTTTCCTCGGCGAACACGAGGTCGCCGCTCTTCAGTGACGTTACGACGGCGGTGATGGCCGACACGCCGCTGGCGAAACAGGTGGCGTATGCGGCGCCTTCCAGGGTTGCGGCGCTTTGCTCCAACAGCCGGAAATTCGGGTTGCCGGACCGCGTGTAGTCAAAGCCGTCCGGGTTGCCCTGCGCGAACGTCGAGGTCAGGTACACCGGTGGCATGACCGCGCCGGTGGAGCCAACGTAGCCGCGGCCCTCGTGGACGGCCCGCGTGGTGAAACCAGTTGGCTTGTTCTTCTTCACTGTTGGGAGGCCTGCAACGCTTGATCCAAATCGGCGATGATGTCACGCACGTCCTCGATGCCGATGGAGAGACGGACGTACTCGGGCGTCACGCCGGTCTGGGTTTGTTCTTCGGGCGTGAGTTGCGAGTGGGTGGTCGAAGCCGGGTGGATGATCAACGATTTGGCGTCGCCGATGTTCGCCAAGTGGCTGAACAGTTTGACGTTGTTGATCAGTTTCACGCCGGCGGCAGCGCCGCCTTTGATGCCGAAACCGATGATCGCGCCCGCGCCGTCCGGCAGATACTTCCGGGCGTTGGCGTGGTCCGGGTGGCTCGGCAGGCCGGGGTAGTTCACCCATTGCACCGCCGGGTGTTGTTCGAGAAATTCGGCGACTTTCTGGGCGTTCTGGACGTGGCGTTCCATGCGGAGATGGAGCGTTTCGAGTCCGAGCAACGTGATGAACGAACCAAACGGACTTTGGCACCCCCCGGTATCGCGAAGCCAATGCGTTCGGATGTGAATGATGTAAGCGATGTTGCCAATCGGGCGCAACGCTTCCTCGAAGACAATGCCGTGATAGGCCGGGTCTGGCGCGCAGAACTCCGGCCATTTGGCCGGGTCTTTCGCCCACGGGAACTTGCCGCTGTCCACAATGGCCCCGCCAATGTGGACGCCATGGCCGCCGAGGAACTTGGTCGTCGAATACACCACGATGTCGAAGCCGTGCTCGATGGGGCGGAACAACACCGGCGTCGTGACGGTATTATCAATGATCGCCGGCAAGCCGTGTTGATGGGCGAGGGTGGTGACGCGCTGGAAGTCCGGCACATCGTTCTTCGGGTTGCCGATGGATTCCAGATAAACACACCGGGTGTTTTTGTCCACAAGTTGGCTGAGCGTCTCCGGCTTCTTCGGGTCAAAAAACCGGACCTCGATACCGAGTTTGGCAAATGTCTGGGTGAACAACGTCCAGGTCCCGCCGTACAGGCTGGTCGCGGAGATGAAGTTCTGCCCGGCGTGCACGATGGTCAGCAACGCCGCCGTGATCGCGGCTTGCCCGCTGGCGAACACCAGTCCCGCCGCGCCGCCGTCGAGCGCGGCGAGCCGTTTTTCGAGCACGTCGGTCGTGGGGTTCATCAACCGCGTGTAGATGTTGCCGAATTCTTTCAGGCCAAACAGATTCGCCGCGTGTTCGGTGCTGTGAAACACGTAGCTGGTTGTGGCGTAGATCGGCACCGCCCGCGCGGTCGTGGTCGGGTCCGGCACTTGGCCGGCGTGCAACGCCAGCGTGCCCAGTCGGTACGAAGGTTGGTCATTGGCCATGATGGTGGCTCCTTTGCAGGTTTCGTCGTTTCCAGTTTGGCGGGAGTTTTACACCCAATCCTGAAACAAAACAGTTGAAAGATAACGTTCTCCGGCATCCGGCAGAACAGCAACGATGTTCTTGCCCGCGAACTCCGGCAACTTCGCCAACCGCGTCGCCACCGCGGCCGCAGCCCCGCAGGAAATGCCGCAGAGAATCCCTTCCTCGCGTGCGAGCCGTCGGGCAAACTCGACCGCTTCGGCGCTGCTGACCTGTTCGACCCGGTCCACGAGCGACAAATCCAGCACGTCCGGGATGAATCCGGCGCCGATACCTTGAATCTTGTGGGGCGACGGTTTGAGTTCCTGCCCGGCTAGTTTTTGCGTAATCACCGGACTTTCCCGGGGTTCGACGGCGACCGACAGAATCTTTTTGCCTTTCGTATTCTTAATGAACCGGGAGACGCCAGTAATCGTGCCGCCAGTGCCGACGCCCGACACGAGCACGTCAATCGCGCCGCCGGTTTGTTCCCATATTTCCGGGCCGGTGGTGGCTTCATGAATGGCCGGATTGGCCGGGTTGTTGAACTGCTGTGGCATGAAATACTTCGCCGGGTCCGAACTGACGATTTCCTGCGCCCTGGCAATCGCGCCCGGCATGCCCTTCGGCCCTTCCGTCAATACCACTTCCGCGCCCAACGCCGCGAGCACGCGCCGGCGTTCGAGACTCATCGTTTCCGGCATGGTCAACACCACTTTGTACCCGCGCGCCGCGCCGACAAACGCCAACGCGATGCCGGTATTGCCGCTGGTCGGCTCGACAATCGTGACGCCGGGCTTGAGCAGGCCACGGTCTTCCGCGTCCCAAATCATCGCGGCGCCGATGCGGCATTTGACGGAGTACGACGGGTTACGGCCTTCGATCTTGACCAGCACAGTCGCGCCGGTGCCGGCGGTGAGCCGGCTGAGTTTGACGAGCGGGGTGCCGCCGATGGTGCTGCTGTTATCGGGTGCTAATTCCGAGGCACGCCGCACATGGGTGCGGAGGCGTTCGATCATCTGGGTGGACGGTTGTTCCGTGCTGGCTACTGGATTCAACTTCATGATTTCCAACTCCTCGCAGCACCTCCGGTGATCCGGTCAGTCCTGCTGTTGCAGTTCAAGTTGGCATCCAGTAGGTCTGGTCTGCCTGAAAGACGGGCGGACTATATCTCGTAGTCCGCGGGAGTGTCAAGTCGCAGTTTTTCAGTGTGCTCAATCTGAGTTACGCGGCCGTTGTGGACGACGATGCGGACTTCGCCGTACTTCATGGATTTTACATAATGTTGCACAACCGTCAGCCATTTCGGTTCGTCGTCAGTTGGTTTCGGTTCGGGTGTCACGGGGGAGAGTATATTTGACGACTCGACAAATGCAACCGTTGGATTGGAGACACCTTCAAGGTGGCGCATCTCCCGTGGCTGAAATTTCACGATGGACCGCGGAAAGATTGGGTCCATTCAAATGGATGCCCCATGAGCCATGACTGTCAGGGATATATTCCCTCCAAGTCGGTCCATTACTCTCATTGGTTTCCTCGCTTTTAAACCACGACAACAGTTGGTACAGAGTAACGTTCGTATCGTGTTGACGTGCAAAGTACTGGCCAGCCGTCCACGTTATCTCTTGTCGTTGACGAACGGGCTGCCTAACCTGACTTTCGCATGAAGGCGATGAGAAAGAGGGATTGCAGATTTCTTTGGGCTGTTTTCCACAGAAATGGGACGGGTTCTCTCTCGCCAAGGCTTGTGTGGAGACCGGCCCCGTAGACAAAGTCACCTCGGCAGTGGCAG
>CALBCO010000212.1 GCA_937927265.1 uncultured Verrucomicrobiae bacterium
GCCGGCACTCGAATCTGAAATCCGCGTCTTGGAAGAAGCCCGCAACCTGATGAAACTCGCGGTGTCGCAATTTCGCGGCTGGGTCATTGGTTGGAATCTCAACGACCGGGTCGAGAAGTTTTTCTTTGTCAACTTCAACGAGATGGCGGACAAACACGCCCGGGGCGAACTCGTGCTTCAGGAATGTTTGAAGATCCCCCTCACCCCTGACCCATATCTTGGCCTGTGAGCCCGGCCCGGCAAACCAGCCGGCCTCCCCCGCAGTCGTTGAAGGTGGCGGAGAAATTTTCGTCTGTGTCCGCCCCAAGTTGACCGTTCAGTACTGCACAAATGATGCCCCACAATGGAAGCGACTCAAGCGAACCGCGGGTTGCGTCTTCAGCTTGGCCCCCACGTTTGTCTCGTTGTATTCACCCCTGTTCACGGCACTCAAAACCTGGCCGCGTTGTCACGAAACCAACCCGCCGGTCCAAGTATTTTCCGGCAGCGCCCCATCTCACCTTGTCGCCAGCCCGCTTTGCCGGTAAGCTCCGCTCGTGATTCGACCCCTTTCCGATGCCGAGGCATCCGTCATCAATCTACCGGCGCTTGTCACCGGCCTGTTTGCGCCGGACGGCTTGCTCGCGCACAGTCCACGCTTCGAGTACCGGCCGCAACAACAAGAAATGGCCAGCGCCGTGGCCCGCGCGCTCCAGACGCAAAACCATCTCGCCATCGAGGCCGGTACGGGTATTGGCAAGAGCTACGCCTACCTCTTTCCCGCCGTGCTCCACGCGCTCGCCAGCCGCAAACGCGCCGTCATTTCCACCCACACGATCAATTTGCAGGAACAACTCCTCGACAAAGACATCCCGTTCGTCCAACAAACCCTCCGCCCGTTCCGCGACCCAAAGTTGCTCAGAGCATTGGCGGATGAAGACGGCAAACCGCCGGAGGAGATCACGTTTCGCGCCGTGCTCGTCAAAGGCCGGGCCAACTATCTCTGCCCCGGCCGGCTGCATCGGGCACAACGCGATGCCGGCAAGTTGTTCACCCTCGCCGAAGCCGCCGACCTGCAACGAATCGCCGCGTGGGCGCGCGAAACCAAAGACGGCAGCCTCTCCGATCTCGGATTCAAGCCCGACCTGAAAGTCTGGTCAGAGGTCTGTTCCGAACGCGGCCTTTGCACCCCGCGCCGATGTCCGCACGGCTGTTTTTACCAAGAAGCCCGCAAACGCATGAGCGAGGCGCATCTGGTGGTCGTCAACCACGCGCTCTTGTTCACCGAACTGGCCATCCGCAAAGACCTCGATGCCGACACGCCCGGGGTGCTGCTGCCGGCTTTTGATTTCCTCGTGCTTGACGAAGCGCACACGCTGGAAAGCGTTGCTGCCGAACACATCGGCCTGCGCGTGACCCAAGCCGGCCTCTGCTGGCTGCTCCACAAGCTCTGGAATCCGAAAACCGAAAAAGGCCTGCTGGCGTTACTCCGCCGCGGACCATTGGTCAAACAAGTCTCCGACCTCCTTGATCAAGCCAACCAGTTTTTCGCGGCGGTTGAGGAAGTTCTCCGCGACCAGAAGGGTGCCGTCCGCATCCGCCGGCCCAACTTTGTGGCCGACACGGTATCAGCGCCGCTCGCCCAATTGACTGGCGAGATCGAATCGTTGCAGAAGGCCGCCGAAGACAAGGAACTCCGCGAAGAACTCGCCGAATGGATCCGCAAAGCCCTCGAGACCCGCCAGGAATTGACTGATTTCCTCACGCAGGCACTCCATGACCACGTCTATTGGGTCGAACGTGCCCCGCGGAACATCGAATTGCGCGCCGCGCCCGTGGATGTCGCGCCATACGTACGACGGATGCTGTTCGAGCCGCACGACTCGGTGGTGATGACCAGCGCAACGTTGGCAATCAGCGGCCGGCTGGATTACTTTCTGAAGCGCGTCGGGGCCACCGGCAGCGAAGCCCGTCAACTCGGCTCGCCGTTCAACTACCACGAACAGATGAAACTATTCATTCCGCGCGAGATGCCGGACCCGAACGAGCCGACCTACAAAGACGCCGTCGCCCGGTGGCTCAAACATTTCCTCAAACGCACCCACGGCAAGGCGCTGGTATTGTTCACCAGCTACCGGCTGTTGCGCGACGTGTTTGCCGAGCTGCAACCGTTCTTTGCCGAGTTGGGGGTGACCGCGCTCGCGCAAGGCGAAGGGATGCCGCGCCGTCAACTCCTGGAGACGTTCCGCCGGGATGTGGACAGCATACTGTTCGGCACCGACAGTTTCTGGCAGGGCGTAGACGTGCCGGGCGAAGCATTGAGCAACGTCATCATCACCCGTCTCCCGTTCGCCGTGCCGGATCACCCGCTCACGGAAGCCCGCCTGGAAGCCATCGAAGCGCGTGGCGGCAGCGCGTTCTACGAATACTCACTGCCCGAAGCCGTGTTGAAACTTCGCCAAGGCGTGGGCCGGCTCATCCGCCGTCAGACCGACCGCGGCATCGTCGTCATCCTGGACAACCGCGTGTTGACCAAGAAATACGGCCGCGTCTTTCTGGAATCGTTGCCCGAATGTCCAATCGAAGTGGTGTGAACCGATAAACCGCAGTTAGACCGATTGCCAAAAGCAATTTCCGAAATGGTGGGGCGCGCTGCCCCCAGCGCGCCGCGGACAACCAACAACACAACGGCGGCGTGAGGGCACGCCGCCCTACCGGCGACGGATTTCGGAAATGATTTCTGGCAACCAGTCTAAAAGTGGGAAGAAGAGGCGATGACCTGCAGCACCAACCGCTTGGAGTGGATGGATAGCCACACCTGCTGGGTGAACGGAAGGGTGCGACCGCCGGGCGCGCCGAAAGCCGTATTGACCTTTGAACCAGCAGCGCGACCGGCGGTCGTGCCCTGCCGGCGCAGACATTCCTGTCTGCCTCCGTCCTCCGTGGGCCGGGAAAGCGGTGCTGTCGCACCGCACTCCAAAACGCAGGCGCGCAGAACATCAGCCCCACCGAGCGGGCAAACGGTTTGGGAGCGCGCTGCGGCAGCGGCGCTTTGGATGGCCAGGGTAGCGTTTCGCGAAAGAAAAGCGACAGTGGGCGGCAGGCATTAGTGACATGCAAGGATCGGGCCGGCAGCGGGTGCGCGTGGGGAATCCAAAGACGACAAGCGGTAGGACCCAGAGAGTGTTGATCCTGAATTCCGCAGTTGAATTGTCGTGAGGAGGGCGCATTGCGGCTCCTACCGCGTTAAGAGCCTATCCCCAAACCTCCGCACAGCGGTATGTGATGATGCCGCAACAGAAGTGAAGCAGCGCCAAGTAGTTGTCCGCCTTCTTCTCCCATCGAATCAGAATGCGACGAAACCGATTCATCCACGAGTGCGTTCGCT
>CALBCO010000213.1 GCA_937927265.1 uncultured Verrucomicrobiae bacterium
CATGAAACGAACAACCTGGTGGCTCGCAATGGCCACGGCAATGCTCATCGTGAAAGGAACAACCGGTATGGCAGCAGACACCAACCTCGTCGGCGTCATCGAGACGAAACACGGGAAAATGGTGATCGAGTTTTTCGAGAAGGACGCGCCGCAGACGGTGGCGAACTGGCAGAAATTGGCGCGGGAAGGGTTTTACAACGGCACGACATTCCACCGGATCGTGAAAGGGTTCATGATTCAAGGCGGCGATCCCTTGAGCAAAGACCCCAACAATCCCCTGGTCGGCACCGGCGACCCCGGCTACAAGATCAAGGCGGAGTTCAACAAGAACAAACACGTGCTCGGCGTGGTTTCGATGGCGCGGGCCCAGCATCCCGACTCCGCCGGCTGCCAGTTTTTCATTTGTTTGGGTAATGCTTCATTTCTGGATGGCCAGTACACTGCGTTTGGCAAGTTGATTGCCGGTGAGGACGTGCTCAAGAAGATCGGCGACACCCCGACGCACGCGGGGCGCGGTGGCGAAAAGAGCGTGCCCGACGAGCGCATCGTGATGCAGAAAGTGTCGGTCATGCCTCGCGCCGAGGCGTTGAAGTAACGCTCCGTGAGACGCTGGGGTATCGCGGTTGCCGGTTGCTGGCTGTGGGCGGCGGCGTGGCTGCCGGCCCGCGAAGTCCCGATCACCATCCTGCATACCTGCGACTTACACGGGCACATCCTGCCCACGGTGGATTACGCCGGTAATACCAATCTTGGCGGACTCGCCCGCTGTGCCACGATGATCCGTCAGGTGAGAGCGACCACGCCGAACGTGTTGCTCGTGGATGCCGGCGACACGATTCAAGGCGCGCCGGTCAGTTTCTTCAGCGATGGCCAAGCGATGGTCAAAGCGTTGAATCATCTCCGCTACGACGCTTGGGTGTGGGGCAACCATGAGTTTGATTGGGGGTTGGAGAAACTTCGCGCCTGCGCCGAGCGGGCCGCCATGCCCCTGCTCAACGCCAACGTGCAGGGCGATGACCGGCTGGTGGAACGGTTGCGACCGTTCATCATTCGCGAGATAGACGGCGTGCGCGTGGGCCTGATCGGCTTGAACACGCCCGGCATCCCCAACTGGAGCCGGCCCCGATTGATTGCCGGGCTGCGGTTTGACGATTCTCTGACGACGCTGCGCCGCGAAGTAGCGGCCGCCCGTAAAGCCGGCGCGCAAATCCTGATCCTTGTCGTCCACCAAGGCTACCGGGATGCCGGTGACGATCACGCCAGCCAAGTCAACGCCATCGCCCGCAATTACCCTGAATTGGACGTGATTATCGGCGCCCACTCCCATCAAAATGTGCCCGAACTGAAAATCAACAACGTGCTCTATTCTCAGGCTGGGTATTACGGGCTGCACCTCGGACGGGTGGACTTGGTGTACGACACCGAAAAAGCGACGCTGACGCGACGGCAATCCACCACGATCTTCATGAATGAGCAAGTCTCGCTGGATCAGGAATTGCTCGAACTGTTGCGTCCTGAATTGGATCACGCATGCGAGATGATGGCGGTGAAGGTGGGCGAGAGCACGGGAACTTTTCACGTGGATGGTGCGCCGCGCCGCGAAACGCCCATCCACAATCTGCTTTTCGAGGCCATTGTCACAGCTCTGCGTGAACGCGGCGTCACAGTGGACGCCGTGGTCCATGGCGTCCTGAACCGCAGCGGCACGCTCGCGGCTGGGCCGGTCACGGTGGGCGATCTGTGGCGTGTTGTGCCTTACGAGAACACCATCGGCATCATCGAAGTGACGCCCGACCAGTTACGTGAGATTTTCGAAGAAAACCTGGCCGGCTACTCCGGCACGCAATTCCGCGGAATCTGGGGCTTGCGCTGGACTTTCAACGTCCGCGCGCCGGTGGGGCAACGCACGGTGACCTTACAGCGCACCGATGGCCGGGAACTCACGAAGGAGGAGCGGCTGCGCGTGGCGTTCAACAGTTACGATCTCGCCAGTGCCGGCTTGCGGCTGCCGAAACTGCGGGAGATTGCCGACCGGCCCGAATCCAACCTGCGCGAATTCGATTTCCAGACCCGCGACGCGGTGATTACCTTCGTCCGGCAACGCCAACGCCTCACGCCCGCCGTCCACGGCTGGTGGCAAACCGCCCACGCTGCCAGGCGGCACCCCTCGCCGCCATTCATGCCCGAATTACGAATCAACAACACTGACTGACGGGCCAGACAACCCAGTTACCGGTCAGTCAGTTCCGACGCGGGGGAGAAAGAATTTACCAGCCGGCATCGGCGGCGGTGATGCGGGCCCCGGCGCGTTTGGCCGCAGGTAGGTAGGCTTGCTCGGTGTAGTCGCGCACCATCCGCGAGGTCGAAAAGCGCGGCAGAACGGTGGCCAACGACGCCTTCATTACTTTGATCCAGCGGAGCGGCAGGCCCGCTTCATTGCGCTCGTAGAAGAGCGGCACAATCTGGGTTTCGAGCAGTTGGTAAAGCGATTGGCTATCTTCGTAGTCCTGCAAGTCGGGATTTTCGAACTCGACGCCGTTGCCGATGGTCCAACCGTTTTCAGCCGTTGGGGTCATCGCTTCGCACCACCAGCCATCGGCAATGGAAAAGTTAATGCCGCCGTTGACGGGGGCTTTCATACCGCTGGTGCCGCTGGCTTCGTGTGGCCGGCGCGGGGTGTTGAGCCAGACATCCACGCCCTGTACGAGCATCCGCGCGATGCGCATGTTGTAGCCTTCCAAGAAGACAACGTGGCCGCGCAGGTCGCTGTAGCGGGAGATTTCAAAAATGCGCCGGATTAATTCCTGGCCGGGTTTGTCGGCCGGATGGGCTTTGCCGGCATAGATGATTTGGACGGGGCGATCGGTGTTTTTCAGAATAGCCCGCAGCCGGTCGAAGTCGCGGAACAGGAGGTCGGCCCGCTTGTAGGTGGCGAACCGGC
>CALBCO010000214.1 GCA_937927265.1 uncultured Verrucomicrobiae bacterium
TAACGAGGGATTCCAAATTCGAACATTATCGGAGTTTGCAGCAGATGTCCCGGGTTGGATGCCAGTAGCCGAATTCGTTGTGTAAAGCCCACTTTCGGAAAGAGCAATTGGTGACGGGTAAACATTGCTAGCAAAAGTAAACCTGCCGGGGCCTTGTTCGACCGGTACGATAGTCTTTCCTAGTTTAACCCCACCAACAAGAGTCACATTTGTCCCTTTGGCCAAGGAGCGGCGGAAAATTAAAATTCCTTGATCTATGTACAACTGAGTATTCGCTCTGTTGATCGTCGGGCTACCGTCTGCACGCCAGCCGACACCACCCCCGGCACTGTTTGTCTTATAGTAATACGTGGTATATTTTTGATCAATTGAATCCCAAACCCGCACATTGTCTGAATTCGCGGCTGACGTTCCAGGTTGTAATCCTGCTTCATTATTTGGACCAAAAACTTTCGCCAAGGTCCAATGCGGGTAAATCTTGTAGGTTTGGCCGGTGGAGATGAGCGAAGAGAGGTCGCTTGCAGTGAAAACAGCGGCGGTGTCGTTGCTGACAATGTCATCAAAAAGTCCAGCGTTCGGCCCGGAGGTAATCTCGATGTAGTGCGTATAGGTCATCGGGGGGCCGACGAGCCGATCAAAAACACCTGCGCTCAGTACGTTATTCACTGTGAGCTTCGTTCCCGCCACCCCGGTTAGCAACCCTTGGTTGGTTACAACTTGCGTCATTCCCAAACCCAAGAAACTGAACTTCGACGGGCCACCGACAATATCCAACTTTATAAACCCGACTGGATCGGTGTACACGTCCACGGCTTGGGAAGTGAGAGGGAAAGCGACAAGGATGGCTAGGGCATGGAAAGTGCAAAAGATCACCGATGACTTTCTCATAGTGGCAACTCCTTTGGTGCTCGGAAATTTTATTTGGTCGTTCACGTCTTGGCGAACCTTGATCACGGGGCAAGCTAGCATCGGCTCGGAGTGTTGTCAACGACTTTATTGCCTTTTTTGCGCGGGGTGAGCGAGGGGGGTTGCGTTTCGGGGGCGGGGTTGGTAGGCTGCGACCTCGATTCATTATGTTGGATTCAGACTGTACAGAGCAACAGTTCGATGGCATTGAGGATTGCCTGGACGAACTCCGGCAAGGTCGCATGATCATCGTCACCGATGATGCCGACCGGGAGAATGAAGGCGATCTCGTCATGGCTGGCGAGAAAGCCACGCCGGCAGCCATCAATTTCATGGCTAAACACGGGCGCGGTTTGATTTGCGTGCCAACGACGGCAATGCGGCTGAAGGCACTGGGAATCGAACGGATGGTGCAGGAGAACCGGGACAGTTTTGGCACTGATTTCATGGTTAGCGTGGATGCGCGGACAGGTATTACGACCGGGATTAGCGCCCACGACCGGGCGCGGACGATTCGCATTCTGGCTGATCCCCATGCCAATCCGCGTGAGTTGGTTTCGCCAGGGCACATTTTCCCTTTACAGGCAAAGGAAGGCGGTGTGTTGCGGCGAGCGGGACACACTGAGGCGTCAGTAGATCTCGTGCGACTGGCCGGGTTGTATCCGGTCGCGGTGATTTGCGAGATTCTGCACGAAGATGGCACGATGGCACGGTTGCCGGAGTTGCTGAAATTCAAAGAACAATTTGGGCTGAAGCTTTGCACGATCCGTGACTTGATTGAATATCGTCGTCGGCGGGAAAAACTGGTGGTGCGTGAGGAAGAGGTGGGGTTGCCTACTCCGTTCGGAGATTTTCGTCTGCATCTGTATCGGTCAGTCGTGGACAAACAGCATCATCTCGCATTGGTGCACGGGAATGTGCGTGGAGAAGAGAACGTACTGGTTCGAGTCCACAGCGAATGTCTGACCGGCGACATTTTTCATTCGTTGCGCTGTGATTGTGGTGCCCAACTTGAAAACGCCATGAAAATGGTTGTTCAAGAAGGTCGGGGCGTGATCGTTTATTTGCGAGGTCAGGAAGGGCGAGGGATTGGTCTCGCGGGGAAGATCCACGCCTACAAACTCCAAGAAAACGGTCTCGATACGGTGGAGGCAAACGAGAAGCTTGGGTTCAAGCCTGATCTGCGCGAGTATGGTATCGGCGCGCAAATCCTGGTGGACCTCGGTCTTCACACCATTCGGATTCTGACGAACAATCCGAAAAAAGTGGTCAGCCTGGATGGGTTTGGGTTGAAGATTGTTGAGCAAGTGCCGATTCGCGTCGAGCCGACACCGCACAACCGAAAATATCTCGAAACCAAAAAACAGAAAATGGGACACCGACTCTGATCATGTTACGGACAACACAACCAACGACAGTTTCCGCCAAGGGCCTGCGCTTTGGCATCGCCGCTGCCCGATACAACCCCGAACTAGCCGATGCGCTGGTGGAGAATTGCCGGACGGCGTTGATTGCGGCGGGGGTCGCCCCACGGCACATCCGCATAGTGCGCGTGCCCGGTAGTTTTGAGGTGTCCGCGGCGGCGGCTCGACTCGCGCAGTCGGGGGCGTGCGATTGTGTGATTGGGCTGGGTGTGCTCTTGCAAGGCGAGACCCGGCACGCACAACACATTGGCGACGCCGTAGCACACGGGCTGACGCACATCGCCATCACCACCGGCGTGCCCACGGTGTTTGGTATCGTCACAGCGAATAATCTCCGTCAGGCCCGTGTACGATGCATAGGGCGGCAATACAATCGCGGACGCGAAGCGGCGCAGACCGCCATTGAAATGGCTCGGTTATGGAAAACCCTGTAAAACCGCCCGGCAAACGACGGCGCGCTCGCGAACTAGCCGTGCAGTTCCTTTACCAACACGACCTGTCCAGCGGGCCGCTGGATGAGGCGCTGGCGTTGTTTTGGGAAATGCAGACCGAGGTCAGCTCGTCTGTCCGCGCGTTCGCCGAACCGCTCATCCGGGGGGCACTCGAAAAACGCGCCATTCTGGACGAAAAGATTCAGCAATACACCGAACATTGGGAATTGGGGCGCATTGCGGCGGTGGACCGCAATGTGTTGCGGCTGGCGATCTATGAGATGCTGTTCCGCGACGACATCCCGCCGGTGGTCAGCATCAACGAAGCGGTGGACATCGCGAAGAAGTTTTCCACGCGCGAGTCCGGCGCGTTCGTTAATGGCATTCTCGACAGACTGCGCGGCGACTTACCTCGGCCGGCGCGGACGGCAAAAGAAGATAAGAGTGCTTAAGCGTCTGTGTGCCTAGCTGCGCAGTGGGAGAGAAAAGAATGGAGTCTCGAGCCTTGCAATTACATTTCTGGATGAATCACCGAATTGAGAGTGTCGCGCGATGACTCACGCTGAGACTTCTTCGCTTCAGAACGTAGGCAATGCAAAGCTTCGGCAATCCGGTCCTGCTCGCACCGACCTGCATCTCCACACCTATTATTCCGACGGACTTGATGCGCCGACGGTTGTCGTGCAACGCGCCGCTGCGTTGCGGTTCACCACGATTGCCATCACCGATCATGACACCATGGCTGGCGTAGATGAGGCGCAAGCGGCTGGGGAGAAATGCGGCATCGAAGTGATTGCCGGCCTGGAATTGACCTGCCGGGTGGATGCGATTGAAGTGCATTTGCTGGGTTATTTTTTTGATGACCAGTGGCGCAGCGCGGCGCTGCAGGAAGTCTTGGCGCGGGCCCGGC
>CALBCO010000215.1 GCA_937927265.1 uncultured Verrucomicrobiae bacterium
CGCGGCACTGATCCAACCAACGCGCAAAGCAAGAACGTCACGCTGTATGCGAACTCCGTGACCGGCAGCAACAGTTACGACGGCCTTGCACCAACGGTTATCGGCGGCCACGGGCCGAAGCGGGACATTCAAGCGGCCATTGCGGCGGCGATTGACGGCGACACGGTGGAGATTGCCGGCGATCAGGCGGCGTATCCGGAGAACGTGTTGAGTCCCGGCGCGAAGAACATCACGCTCAAACCCACCGGCACGGTGACGATTCAGCCGTGAGTCGGACAGAAGGTCGAAGACAGAAAACAGTCAACAGAAGTCAGTCATAAACCGAAGGGGAGCCTGGCTCGGGCACCCGAAACAGGAAGAGAGGAGAACGAAGATGAAGAAGATGATTGTGGCCATGTTGGTGTTGGGCGGGGTGAGTGCGGCGCACGCTGGCAGTTTGAATGTCCAAGGGAATGTGACGGTGGCGAGCAATCTGACGGCGGGGGCAACTGTGGTCAAAGGCAGCCTGACCTTGACCAATACCATTGCGGGAAGTGTCGCGGCGCGGGCGGCTATCCGTTTCGGTCCGAACACTGGGGAAAATGGTATCCCTTGCGGGGTGACGTTCTATCAGGGGTTGCCCGAGATTCCTTCGTTGACGATGTGGGGACAAGCGGCGCACAGTACGCTGATTGGCGGGGGTGTGAACAACGATGCTTACCGGCGCTTTCGGGTAGCCTGTGGAGGCACGTTGCAATGGGGCAGTGGGACGACCGCAGCGGATACGTGGTTGTACCGCGCCGCATCCAACTCTCTGGCGACGGCGGGCACGTTGTCCGCTGGCGATGCAGTGTTCAGTGGAAACGTGACTGTGAATGGCAAACTGGACCTTGCGGGTATGATTGATCCGCCGTCGTTGCTGCTGGATGCAGTGACGCGGGCCAAGATTGCCCGGCAATCTACGCGTGAAATTGCGCCGGAAAAACGTGACGGTGCTCTCTTGTTTTTTAACGTCGAGACCAAGCGCCTGGAGGTGTATCTGCCCCGTGAGGGTGGATTTTATGATTTGAATGGGAAATTGCTCGAGAAGATTGTTCCGCCTACTTTGGTGGGACAAAGCATCACCAACTACTTCTTGGATTCCGAAACGGGCGAGGTGGTGCCGCAAGTTAGTTACAGCGTGCCCCGCTGGCAGTTGAAGCCGGGTTACCGATTGGTTCGGGAGACGGGGAAATTTGAATACGTGAGTCACGTGGGTGAAGAAACAATCATCCGTCCGGCGACGAAAGCGGAAGCCGTGGAACTGCGCCCTTGACGTTGGCCAGAGACCGCCCATGAGCCACCCCCGTTGGCTGATTCTCGGTAGCCTCGTTGATACCGAACTGGCCGTCGTTTTCAGTCATCCAGCACGAGCAGACCGCCAGCGGGGATGTAGGCGACGGCTTCCTGGCCGCGGTTGAACCCTTGCGAGCCAACCGCGACGTTCATTTGCTCGATCGTCAGCCGTTGGTCGCCGGCCCGGACGATGTAATGGGTCTCGGAGCCGACGTAGATGACTTCTTCGACCCGGACTTTGATGCGGTTTTCTTCGTCGGTCTTGGTGGAGTTCCAGAGGCGGACTTTTTCGGGACGAAACGCGACCGTGAATCTGTCACGTTGAGCAGTTTGAGGAGGGAACGCAGCTAAATCCACATGAAGGACCCCCACCGGCGTCTGCACAATGACATCGGTATTGGTACGGCCAATGACGGTGGCGTCGAGCAGATTGCACGAGCCGAGGAATTGGGCGACGAAGCGGGTGCGCGGGCGTTCATAGACGGCTTCGATCTCGCCGAGTTGTTCGATCTGACCGGCGCGCATCACGGCCAGCCGGTCGCTGAGCACGAGGGCTTCTTCTTGGTCGTGTGTCACGTAGATGAACGTAATGCCTAACCGGCGTTGGAGGGCGAGCAGTTCGACTTGCAGTTGTTTGCGGAGTTTGAAATCAAGGGCGCCGAGCGGTTCGTCGAGCAGCAGGACTTTGGGTTCGTTGACGACGGCGCGGGCAAGAGCCACCCGTTGTTTCTGGCCGCCGGAGAGTTGGGACGGTTTACGGTTTGCGAGTTCGCGGATTTGGACGAGGTCGAGAATTCTGTCCACGCGCTGTTCCATCTCGACTTTCGGGACTTTTTTCATCCGCAGTCCAAAGGCGACGTTGTCCCACACGGTGAGGTGTGGGAATAGGGCATAGGATTGGAAGACAGTATTGACGGGGCGGTGGTGGGCGGCGATTTCGCGGGTGTCCTGGCCGGCAATGCGGACGGTGCCATCGTCCGGCACATCCAAGCCGGCAATGATGCGCAGTAATGTTGTCTTGCCGCAGCCGGACGGCCCGAGCAGAGAGAAAAACTCGCCCTGCTTGATCATCAGGCTGACGCGATCCAACGCGGTGACGTCGCCAAAACGGCGGACCAGATTATACACTTCAATGGCTGGTATGTCGTTCCCCATCACGATCTCAAGCCTGCAACGCAATGGCCGGCATCCATAACAAACCGTGTCGCCTGACAAAAGAAAAATCCGCCACGCCCGCAGTTTGTAGCGGGCGAAAATCGCTGTCAACATTTTACGGAACGATCGTTCCGCAAATTGTTGACAGGCGGAGATGGGGAGAGCGGTGGCGCAGCCGGCTGCGGGCTTGACTTTGAGCGGGGAACTGGAAACTCTGAGCGGTAACCGGAGGCGAACAATGCAAAGACGAAATGGCATGGCAGGCGTGTTCATCGGGATCATCGGGTTGACTAGGCTGGTGGGAGCGGACGAGCCGGATTGGAAGAAGCTTTATGAGGAACAACGGCAACGCAACAACGCTCTGGAACGGCGCCTGGCGATCGTCGAGGAGCAACTCAAGGCAAAGCCGGACGTCAAAGCCGAGTCCGTGCCGGAGGCAACGCTGAAATTCCTGAAGGAAACCGAGCTGAGCGGCTATGCGGCGGCGTCGTATTTCTGGAACACCGACAGTCCCGGCAACCGCCTGAATACCGGGCGCGGGTTTGACACCCGGCACAATGAGTTCATGGCCAACAAACTCCTATTGAATCTCTCCCGGCCCGTGGACTTCAACGCCTTTGATTGGGGGGTGGGGTACACGGCGCAATTGCTCTTTGGTCAGGATGCCGAGTTCACACAGGCCAGCGGGTTGGGCCTCGGTGATCAGGGCGACTTGTTGCAAGCGTTCGTGGAAGTGAGCATCCCATTGGCCAACGGGTTCAAGGTGATGCTGGGCAAGTACGCCACGCCTCTCGGCTATGAGTTGACTGAGACGGAACGCAACGGCAACTGGTCGCCCGGTTATCTGTGGACCTTGTTTGAGCCGTTCACCCATACCGGTCTCGGCGTGAGCTACCGGCTGAGCCATCAATGGGAGGCGCAGTTGCTGGTCAACAACGGCTGGGATTTGGTGAGCGACAACAACGATGCGAAGTCGTTGATGGGCCGGTTGGCGTTCACGCCCAGCGAGTTGACAACCATGGCACTGTGCGCCTTCGGCGGCCCCGAACAGGACGACGACACTGCCCACTGGCGACGCGGCGTAAACTTCGTGTGGGAACACAAATGCACCTCAAAACTGACATCCGCAATTCAGCTTGATTATGGTTGCGAAGACGAGGCGCGCGTGCGTAGCGCCTCCGTGGACGCCGACGGCAATCCCGACGACATCGCCGGGGCCGCCCAATGGTGGGGCGCGGGTTGGTGGCTGACGTATGATTTCTCGCCCAAGTTCAGCGTCACGATGCGCGGCGAGTACGTGAATGATCGCGATGGCGCGCGCACGTCGGCGGCGCCGTCTCTCGCGCCCTTGGAAGTAAACACCGGCCAAGAACTTTACAATCTGACGTTGACGGTGAACTACCGGCCGCTTGCCGGGCTACGGCTTTCGCCTGAAATTCGCTGGGATCACGCGACCTTGGCTACCGCCTTCAACGGGCGCCGATGATCAACTGACCCTCGGTTTCGGCGCGGCGTACGAGTTCTGACGTTTGGCCGGCTGCGGAGCGGTGTGCTACAATAAAACGGCTGAGCAGGGCGGAGGTTTCGATGGAAGAACGTGTTCAAACCAGTTCCGCAGCGCAGGCGGCCCCTGCGCCGCGTCCGAAATTGGAGCTGATTCGGGAGAAATCGGCGGAGTATCTCGAGGTGGTCTCGGGCGGCAAACGGCTGGAACCCGCTGACAAAGACCACATCATCCAGCGGACGCTCGAAAACTTCGACGATTATTTCAACCGGGGCTACCTGCACTACCGCAAATCCGTGGCCGAGGCGGAAGATTTCGCGGCCATCGAGTGGACGGGGCAAGGTTCAATCATCGAAGACATCAAAGGCCGGAAGTTCATTGATTGTCTGGGCGGGTTCGGCGTTTACAACATGGGCATCCGCCATCCAAAGATCGTTGCGGCGGTCGAGGCGCAGCTGCAACGGATGCCGCTCTCGTCGCAGGAGTTGCTCGATCCGTTGCGCGGGTTTTTGGCGGAATTGCTCGGCGAACTCACGCCCGGCGATCTGCAAGAATGTTTCTTCATCAGCAACGGCACCGATGCGGTCGAAGGCGCGTTGAAGCTGGCCCGGCTCTACACCAAGAAACCCGGTTTTATCTCCACCACCGGCGGTTTCCACGGCAAGAGCATGGGGTCGCTCTCGGTGATGGGCCGGGCGGTGTATCGCAAGCCGTTTCAGCCGTTGTTGTCCGATGTGCATTTTGTGGATTTCGGCGACGCGAAGGACTTGGAACGCGAACTGAAGAAAATGCGGGATACGGGTCAAGACATTGCCGCGGTGATTTTGGAGCCGGTCCAGGGCGAGGCGGGCGCGGTGGTGCCGCCCGATGATTATCTGCCGCGCGTCCGGCATCTCTGCGACGAGTACGAGGTGTTGTTGATTCTCGACGAGGTGCAGACCGGCATGGGCCGGACCGGCAAAGCGTTCGCCTGCGAACACTGGAACGTGGTGCCCGATATTCTCTGCCTCGGCAAAGCGTTGGGCGGGGGCGTGATGCCATTGAGTTGTTTCATGAGCACGCCGAAAATCTGGAAGGTGCTCGAAGACAATCCATTTTTGCATAGTACGACCTTTGGTGGCAATCCGCTGGCCTGCGCGGCCGGCATTGCAGCCATCCATGTGATGTTGGCGGAAGATCTGCCAGCCCAGGCGGCGGCGAAGGGGGCGCGCCTGTTGAAGCATTTGCGTGCGTTGCAGGCGTTGCACCCGGAGATTTTGCGCGTGGTGCGCGGCAAAGGACTGTTGATCGGACTGGAGTTTGCCGACCGGTTCATCGGCTACCGGGTGGCGGCGGGCTTGTTCAAGCGGGGTGTGCTCGTGGCCGGCACGCTGTTGAACGCGCGGACGCTGCGCATTGAGCCGGCGTTGAACATCAGCGACGAGTTGCTCGACCAGATGTTAGACCGGCTGGCGGACACCCTGAAAGCCGTGGAACGGCAACTGGACCGGGAGACTCGCGAGAAAATGGGAAAAGAGAGGTCCAGTGGATAAATTAAGGACTATCCCCGTTTTCTGGGGCTGCAATGCTGTCAGTCCTGGAATCCTGACTTGTTGGGGAAAAGGACAAATGGGAAAGTGACCTCCGCAGTCTGAACTGGTTTCCGGGGTGTTGATCGCACCCCACCACGACGGAGG
>CALBCO010000216.1 GCA_937927265.1 uncultured Verrucomicrobiae bacterium
ATGATTCGATTGCGGCCCGGACGCAGCCACCGCTCCGGCAATTGCAGCGAACCGATCAAGAGTCGGCCATTGATGGTGACTGGGCCGCGTCCGGTGAAATCCACATCCAATCGCGCGCCCCGGTACTCGTAATCGCGCAACCGGCGCAACAATTTTGGCGACCGCACCGCTAACCCAAACGGTAACCGACGCAGTCCCAACCCCGTCACGGCGGCCAACCACGGCGCGATGGAAAACGCCTGCGGCCGCACATCGTGCCACGGATGACCGTCGGGCACATTGGTCATTTCGATCACCGTGTTGGGCATCGGCAGGGATTGCCCCGGCCGGTAACTCTGTCGGGCCAGCAACTGCATGGCTTGCCAAATCTCTCGCTCGGCGACGAACTCCAAATCGAGGCTGCCGAGGATCGCGCAATACGCCGCGAGGAAATATCGGTCTTTCTTGGCGAGATCGGCGAGCAGTTGCCGGCGGATTTCCGGCAGCCGTTCATCGGCAACCAAAAACGGCGGCACCGTCAACGCCCATTGATAATCAGCCGCGTCGAGTCCGTAGGAACCCGCCCGGAACAGTTTGCCGTCGTGCGTCTTGATCCAGCCGTAAGCCGGCAGTCCCTTGCCAAAACACTTTTCCAGGCGCCGGCCCAGTCCCTCGGCTTTGCGCGCCGCGGAGTCGTCGCCCATCGCCGCCAACATCCAGTACGCCGCGTACGCACCGAGGTTGATGTAGAGGTCAAACGCCTGTTGAACCAACCGGCCCCGCCACCGGCGATTTGACTCGCCGCCCGGTTTGCCAACCGCGCCGTCAAACCCCGCGTCGCGGCAACCGGCAAACGGCGACTCGCCCGCAAAAAACCGCCCGAACAAACCCAGCCGGCGGTCCCAACAGCGCCGTTCCAACCAATCCATCGCCTCACGGAGCAGGGCCTGTTTGTCGGCGGCCAGCCAACAAGCGTCCCCCGTCTGCGTCCAGGCAGTGAACACGCTCCAAATCGCGTAAAACACGCCATCTTCTTCCCACTTAGTGATCGGACCGACCAATTGTAAAAACGTTCGTCCATGCGGTTGTTCGCTCTCGATGACTGTTGGGTTAGCTAGCAAAAATTCCGTCCACCGTCGCACCGGAGCAGCGTTTCCTGCATAGGCTTGGTAAGCGGTAACCATCGCCCCATCGCGCACCCAGATCAGATAATAAATCAGGTTGATCGCCGCGCGGATCGCGCCGGATTCGTCCTGCATTGCCAGCAACACCCGGCGATTCAAGTCGAGCAATCGCTGGAGTTTTGGGTCGCGCAACTCAAACCTCCCGGCCGCCAACGCGCGCGACAACGCCCGCTCCAATACGCGATGTTCCTGCTCGCGCGCGCGGACCCGCGCCCAGCGAGCGACGGGTTGACCGGCTAATTCACCGGCAATGGCTATACCCGCGCCGGCGGCCAAATGGACCCGGCCATACGCGCTGCGTCCCGGAACGCGCGGACCACGATATTCCCAGTGCGCCCCCGGCCCCGCGGTGGCAACAAACTCGAACCGGTAGCCCCGATCGGGGTGTTCCACTGCCAACACGCGCGGCGTCGCGCGGAGCACCCGGTCTTGCTTGTCCGATTTGAAATCCACACAGCCCGGTCTTTCCAACCAGAGCAACACGACCGGCGCGGCAAACCGGGTCAGGACGTGCAAGGTTTGTCGCCGGAATCGGAGGACGGAGTAAAACGGATCGTAGTCGCACGCCACAAACTCCTTCGCCGTCAGTCCCGGCAGGGTGATGGCATCGAAAATACGTGTAAAATCGTCGCGGCAAGAGAAGTTGCGATCACGCTGGTCCCGCGATTCGCCCGCGCGCGGCGAGATCCATAATTCCACGCGGCCTTCTTGGTCGAAGTTTAATTCAATGCGCACTCCGCGCCGATTATGCATCAAGATCGTTTTACCTGGCCGGTTAAACATGGCCGCGCAGAGTAAGCTGTAACCAAACCACGGTCAACACCGTCTGGAGATGTGAAAGGAGACAATACAATGAAGACAGGAACAAAAGTGATCCTGACGGCGGGCGCGGTGGGAATGTTGGCGCTGGGAGCAATCGCAATGGCGCAGCCAGAATGGAGCGGCCGAGAGGGACCGGGCTTGGGACCGCGGTTTCGCCACGGCGGTTTCGGCGACCGACTGCGGCTCGGGGAACGACTGGGCTTGACCCAGGAACAGCGCAGCCAGATCAAGTCTGTGCTCGAAAATCACCGCAGCACACTCGAGCCGCTGCGCGAAAAACTGATGGCCGAACGCAACACGTTGCACGAACTCATTCGCGCCGACAAGGTGGATGAAGCGGCAATTCGGGCACAAGTGGCCAAGATGGCGGCCGTCGAGGCGGACCTCGCCGTGGCCCGTGCGAAAGTGACGCAGGAAATCCAGCCGTTGCTCTCGCCCGAACAGAAACAACGAGCCAAAGAGTTGCTGACCAAAGCCGAAAAACGCCGCGCGGAGTTCCGCGAACGCATTGCCAAGCGGCGCGGCCAAGACTAACATCCGCGCCATGACCGACCAAGGTCATGAACCGACGGACGAACGCCTCATCACCGCCATCCTCGCGGGGGACGATGAGGCGTTCGCCACACTGGTGGGGCGGTATAAACGCCGGGTACTTGGGATTGCCGCCCGATTCGCCCGGCACGATCAGGAACTCGACGACGTGGCGCAAGAGGTCTTTGTGAAGGCATATCAAAACCTTGGGAAGTATCGTGGCGACGCGCCGTTTAAACATTGGCTGTCTCGCATTGCAGTCCGCGCCTGCTACGATCTGCTGCGCAGCACCCGGCGCGAACGGGAACACCGGTCATTGGACGGAATGGAAATCGGCGTTACGGACCACCGCGAAGCTGACCGCGCACGCGAAGTGTTAGAGTGGGCACTGAGTCAACTCGCCGCACCCGAACGATTGGTGATCACGTTGCTGGAGCTGGAAGAAAAAACCGTGCGCGAAGTGGCCCACCTGACCGGTTGGAGCGAGGCCAACGTCAAAGTCCGCGCCTACCGGGCGCGGCAGAAGCTGAAAACAATTCTGGAGGCAAGCCATGAATGGTGACGACAAACTCAGCCGCTTATTCGCGGCTGCGCGGCAGTGCCCGCCAGACACGACGCGTGTCGAGTTTGGGTTCGAGACGCGGTTGCTGGCCCGATTGCGGACAGAGCGGGAGCAACCAGCGTTGTGGGCGCTTTGGACGTGGCGACTGATGCCCGTGTTCGCGGCTGTGAGCCTGGCGCTGGGCGTGTGGAACTACACCGCACCAGCCATGGATGGGAACGATTGGACAACGGCTTTTGCCGACAATGCCGACAATGAACTCGTTGCCTACTACACGGGGGAATGACATGCAAAACTGGAAAACCATTGTGGGAGTCGCTGGTGTGTTTGTGCTGGGGATGATTGCGGGGGGATTGGTGACGGCGCGGGCACTTCAAAAACGCGTGCCGCGGCCATTGCCGCCCGGCTCGCCTCTGGTGGCCGATTGGGTGGTGCGGCGGTTGGACTGGCAACTGGGTCTCGACCGCGAGCAGCGTCGGCAAATATTGGCGATCATGCAGGAAACACAGCGTGAATTGCAGAAGACGCAAGCCCAAATCCGACCGCAGATGGACAAAGTGTTCGCGGAGTCGAACCAAAAAATCCGCGCCGTATTGCGCCCCGATCAACAGGAAAAATACGATCAGATTGTGGCGGAGCGGCGTGCCCGGTGGCGTGGCCCACCAAGTGAACCCGGTTTCGGTGGCCGGTTGCGGCGCGGTAGTCCTGCGGAAGAATGACCGACCGCCCCGCGCACCGCTGCCGTTATTGCGGAGCGTGAGAACAAACGTGTCTGCTCTTCATTGGGCCCGTGCGGTCGGCGCCGGCAGGTTGGTGGTGCAGGGTGTCCCCGCGCCGGTCATCACCTTGTTGAGCATGCCAGTGATAGGTTGGAGACTGATTTCGCAGTTAGCTAACTGTGAAATGAATGCGTCCTGTGTTCTGTGCGTTGGTGATGCATTGCTTGCGGTCATGGCTCCAGGCGCAGCCGTTCGGCACTTCTGGGGGGCCAAGCTTCCCGTACCGGCACGATTGACAACCCAAATCGCCGTTCGTAGGCTGCCTCCACATGGCGAACGGACGGGACAACGAACGACTGGCGTTTGGGGATTTGACCCCGCGCGAAAAGGAGCTTTTGCGCGGCCTGCGCCCCATGTTGAAACAAGCCCTGCCTGAAATCACTGAAGCATTCTACGCGCGCTTGCTCGATTTTCCCGAAACCGCCGCATTGCTCCAAGATCCCACCACGGTCGAGCGGCTCAAACATTTTCAGCGCAATTATCTCCACAGTCTGACCGAAGGCGAGTGCGACGCCACGTATTGTGCCAACCGGATGCGCATGGGACAAACCCACGAACGCATCGGCCTGCATCCGCAATGGTTTTTGTTGGCCTACAGCATCTACTTTCAAATCCTCGCCCCCATTATCCAGCGCCATCTCGCCACCGATCCCGACCGCCTCACGAATTCCCTCATGGCCCTGCAAAAGGCGTTCTTGTTTGATGCCTCGCTGGCGCTGGAATCCTACATTGCCAGCGAACGCCACCGGCACCTTCAACAACTCGACAGCATCGTCAATGACTCCGCCGATGTGATTATTATGCTGGATCAGAAGAAGCGCTTCCGCGCTTGGAATCGCGCTGCCGAACGGATTTTTGGATGGACACGCGCGGAAATTCTGGGCCAACCCGTTCAAGTGATCGTGCCCGCTCGCGTGCTGCAGAGCGGTGAGTTGGAGCAGATAGACAAGATCGTCAATCAACAGGGATTTTGCCACCTTGAAACCATTCGCCAGGCCAAAGACGGCCGGCTGGTGCCGGTGGAGTTAACGACCTCGCTCTTGCGAGACCCACAAGGTAAACCGCTGGGACGGTCGGTCATTTTACGGGACATAACCGAGCGCAAACGCCTTGAGGAAGCGAAACTGCAAACCGAACGGTTGGCCACCATTGGCGCCATGTCGGCCAAACTAGCCCACGAAATTCGTAACCCACTCAGTTCGATCATTCTGAACATTGAGCTTGTCCACGACGAGATTGACACGCTCGCCAAGGCGGCGCCAGAGGGCGCCAACGAAGCCCGCACGCTGTTGCGCGCACTCGAATCGGAAGTGCGCCGCGTCCAACGGGTGACGGAGGACTACCTGGCGTTTGCCCGTCTGCCCCGGCTCGAACGCGAGTGGGTGGCCTTGAACGATGTTTTGCAGCCCGGTTTGGCATTCATGCAATCGTTGTTCGACGCCTCCAAGGTACGGCTGGAGTGCGATTTCGCGACGGACTTGCCGCCGTTGTTGGTGGACGAGGCGCAGTTATGGCAGGCGATTCTGAATATCATCCGTAACGCGTTGGAAGCGATGCCCAAAGGTGGCACGCTTTACATCCGCACCGCCCGCGCCGGCGCAGACGTGTTGCTGACCATCCGCGACACCGGGCGCGGGATGACGGAGTTGGCCCGCCAAGAATTGTTCAAACCGTTTTTTAGCACCAAGTCCGGCGGCACCGGCCTTGGTCTGCCGTTAACCCAGCAGATCATCACCGAACACGGTGGCCGGATTGAGTGTCAGAGCGTGGAAGGACAGGGCACGACGTTTCTGATTTATCTGCCGTGCCCGGCCGGGAGTTGAATGGGCGACCAGCCGTCTCAGTGGCGCGCAGGGACGTGGCTCTTGTTGTTGAGCGTTGTGATCGGCGCGGTGTTTGCCCCCACCCTTTTCCAGCAACGATCGCTGGTGCCGGCGGATCTTGGGCATCAACTATTGCTGCCGTTCGGCCACATGGTGACCAACGTCACCGTGCAAAACCATTACGCGATGGACGCGCTGGCGTTGGACTACAGTTGGGGCTGGTTCTGGAAACTGAGCGTCCAACGCGGTGAACTGCCTCTCTGGAATCCGTGGATCAACGGCGGGCACCCGCATCTCGCGGAAAGTGCGCCAGCAGTGTTCAACCCATTCCACCTGCTGCATCTGGGGTTGGCCACCGAGCGGGCGTTCAGCATCGGAGTCGTCCTTGCGGTGTGGTGGGCGGGTGTTTGCATGTGGTTCTTTCTGCGCGAACTGGGCCGGTCGCGGTTTGCGGCCGGCCTCGGCGCGCTGGCTTGGGCATTGAACAGCGCGTTCCTGATGTGGTACTGGCGCGCCCCGGCGCCGTTCGCGTGGGTGCCGTTGGTGTTGCTCGGTTTCGAGCGCGCCATACGCCGGGATTCCCTGCGCGCGAGTCTGGCAGGGGGGCTGGCGTTGGCGGTGGCCCTTGTCAGCGGCAGCATCCAAACGGCGGGACATATTGGTTTTCTCTGTGTATTTTACATGGGGGGGGCAATTGGACGCGGTCGTCTGGCGATTTGGACGGCAATCATCATCCTCACCCTCGGGGTGTTGGGCAGCGCCATCCAATGGGTGCCGACCCTCGAACTGATGGCCCAAAACGTTACGTGGTCCGCCGAGCGCGGTGGCCAGCCCGGTTGGCGCCATACCGTGGTGGGCCTGCCGTTGCTGCTCACGTTCCTGTTCCCCGCGCTCGCTGGTTCACCCGAGTCCTATGATCTTTTGAAATTGGCCGGCGCGACGATGGGCGATTTTACCGGGTACATCGGCTTGGTCCCGGCAGCCCTCGCGCTGCTGGGCGCCGTCACCGCGCAGGACCGACCGGCACGCACGGTGCGGTGGCTGGTGGTCGGGGTTTGGGTTGTGATTTTCTTCACACCGCTGGTGCGTTTTGTGTATCACCGTTTTTTTGTGGTGGCGGTTTTTGCCGGCGCAGTGTTGGCGGCCTATGGCGCCGACGCGCTGCCCACGGCCGGCCCAACGACGCGCCGGGTGTTGGCGACCCTGGTAGTGCTGGCCGGAATGGTGGCGCTGGGGTTGGTGACCGCTCAAATCCTCTGGACGGTGTGGCCGGACACGCTGCGCGCCACGGCGGAACAGTTTATTCTCCCGCGCGCGCGAACCCACGTGTTCGGGCATCAGGAGCAGTGGTTTCAGCAGCGGATCGCGTTGTTCTTTGAGCACTACCGGCTGACGAATCCGGTCTTCGCGGTGCCGTTGCTCGGATTGCTGGCGGTAACGTTGGCGTGGCGTTGGCAAGTGCGGCGTGGTGTCCTGCACGCGGTGATTGTCGCGGCCACCATTACGGACCTCGTCGTGCTGGCTCGACTGATCCTGCCCCAAGTGGATCTCGCCCGGTATCCGCTCTTGCCGCCGCATCCGTTGCTCGCGCCGGTCCAAGCCGATCCGGAGTTGTTTCGCGTGGATCGGTTGGGCCCGACGCACGAGGTTCTTTGGCGGCCAAATCAGTTGCAGATGTACGGCTTGGCTGACCGCTGGGGGCTGATGTCGCTCGCGCCGCCGAATCTCAACTCGCTGCCGATCCGCACCGGCGAGACGTTCAACCGCGTGCTCGACTTGCACAACGTGAAATATATTTTCACGGACACCGGCACGGCCTTGCCGGCCCCGCGCTTCACGCCGCTGGGCGTTGCGGATGGAGTCCGCCTCTACCGCAACGAGACGTGTCTGCCGCGCGTGCGGTGGGTGACGGAGGTGCGTGTGATTCCTTCCCGGCCGGAGTTGGCTGCTTATCTGACTGGCCCTGATTACCAGCCCGAACGGGAGGTTTTGCTGGAGCAGCCGGTGGAGATCCCGATCGGCCCCGAGGGGACAGCGACATTCGCCGTCACCACATCCACCCCTCGCCGCGTGATGGTGCGCGTCAACGCCAGTCAGCCGGGCGTGTTGGTGTTGGCTGACACGTTTTACAAGGGCTGGCAGGCTCAGGTGGATGGCCGGGCCGCGCCGATTCACCGGGCCGACTACTGTTTGCGAGCCGTGGCCGTGCCGGCGGGGGAACACGTGGTGGAGTTTCGCTACGCGCCGCGGTCGGTCCGCCTCGGGGCGGCGCTTTCGCTGGTGGGGTTACTCGGAGCGGGCGCCGGTTGGTTGCTCGTCGTGCGCCGGTCAACGCGGCCGATCCGCCCCGCCAAACGCCGTGATGGCAGACATCGCCGCCTCGCGGATGAGGGGATCGTGGTCAGTCACCAAGCCCTGCAAGAGATTCAACGCGCGCGGGTCGGCCAGCCCGGTCATGGTTTCAATCGCCGTGCGGCGCACTTCGAACGGTTGATCCGGCAGGATGGCCACCGTCAATAAACTGAGTTTGGCGTCCACTTCGCCGTCGGGATCGTGCAGCGCGGAGAGAATCTCCGCTTTGAGATCCGTTTGGGATTCCGCAACGAATAACCGGGCCAACGATGGCACGGCGACCGCCGCCGGCAACGCCGCAATTTGGTAGATCGTCGGCAACCGGTCGTCCAAAGTGGCGGGCGCCCGGCGATACTCTTCTTCCAAACGCTGTGCCTGCCGGGCCGCGTCAGGGGACGGTGGCGCAATGGGGGCCGCACAACCGGCCAACAACAACAAACCGACGACATGACCAAGGCAATGTTTCATAGCCCCGCCAGCATCCCGTTTCTGGGGTAAAAAATCAAACCGATTGCGCTGGCCACCGCGGCGTGTTACACCATGCCATTATGCGCAGCGACATCATCAAGAAAGGCGCGGAACGCGCGCCCCACCGCAGTTTGCTTCGGGCCACCGGCGTCATCGAGTCGGAGGCCGACTTTGACAAGCCGTTCATCGCCATTGCCAACAGCTACACCGATTGCATCCCCGGCCACGCGCACCTCAACGAGGTCGGTGCACTCGTTAAACGCCTCGTCCGCGAAGCCGGCGGCGTGCCGTTCATCTTCAACACCATCGGCATTGACGACGGCATCGCCATGGGCCATGGCGGCATGAAATACTCCCTCCCCAGCCGCGAACTCATCGCCGATTGCGTCGAGAGCATGATCCAAGCGCACTGTTTTGACGGCATGATCTGCATCCCGAACTGCGACAAGATCGTGCCCGGCATGTTGATGGCGGCGATGCGGCTGAACATCCCCACCATTTTTGTCAGCGGTGGCCCGATGGCCGCTGGTATCGCCGAGCAGCAATCCGAGACGTTGCCCAATCACCTCGGCGCGGCCACCAAGAAATCCGACCTGATTTCCGTCTTTCAGGGCGTCGGCAAACTTCAGACCGGTGAGATCACCGCGGCCGACCTCGCCCAGCTTGAACAATCCGCCTGTCCGACCTGCGGCTCCTGCGCCGGCATGTTCACTGCCAACTCCATGAACTGTCTCTGCGAGGCGCTCGGCATGGCCTTGCCCGGCAACGGCACGATCCTCGCCGTCTCCAAAGAACGCGAGGCACTGTATCTGCGCGCCGCCCGCGCCATCCTCCACCTGATCGCCAAGGACATCAAACCGCGCGACATCGCCACCCTCGAAGCGTTCGACAATGCGCTGACGCTCGACGTGGCGATGGGCGGCTCGACCAACACGATTCTCCACACGCTAGCCATCGCCCGCGAAGCCGGCATCCCCTACGACATCGGTCGCATTGACACCATCAGCCGGCGCGTGCCGTGCCTGTGCAAAGTATCGCCGTCGTCCGACTACCACATTCAAGATGTCCAACGCGCCGGCGGCATTCACACTATTCTCGGCGAACTGAAGCGCATGGGCGCGATCCACACGGGTTGCTTGACCGTGACCGGCAAGACCATCGGCGCAAACATTGACGAATGGGATGTCCGCTCGGAGCAATGCACCGACTGGGCCAAGGCCGCGCGCGTCTCCGGTGCCTCGGCCATTGTCGTGGACCCGACCGACAAGCTCGGTCCGGCAGCCCGCACCGCGTCCGGCCATCTCGCGCCGAAACCGATGTTGTTCCATCCCGGCAACGAACTCGCCATCACACTCTGGCGCGATGCCGCCGCGTGGAATGCGGGCGACCTCGACGCTGAGTTGGCTCTGTACGCCGAGAATGCCACGGTCAAAATGCCCGACGGCACCACCCTGAAAGGCAAAGACCAGTTGCGCCCCGTGCTCGAACAACGCCATCGCGACTCGCAAGGCCTCGTCCGCGCCGAACTTGGCGATTACCGCGGCGAGCCGGTGCTGCTGTTCTGGAAATACGAAAAGACCGGCCACCGCGAGAAAACCGGCCTGGTGCGCGTCAAGAAGTTGCAGAACTGGGTCATCACACGCGCCGAATACGACACCGATCCGAAGCATCTGGCCAAGGTGCAATCCAGCGGCCTGATGCCGCACGATCCGGCCTTCCTGTTCAAGGCCGAAGATTGTATCCGCACCAAGGCAACTGCGTATCTGCCCGAAGGCGGCCTGGCGATCTTGCGTGGCCAATTGGCTCCACAGGGCAGCGTGGTGAAGACCGCCGGCATCAGCGAAGCCTTCAAACAACGCTGCGGCCCCGACTTTGTGTTCGAAGGCCCCTGTGTCATCTTCGAAAGCCAGGAAGAGGCCTGTGCCGGCATTTTGGCCGGCCAGGTCAAAGAAGGCGACGTGGTCATCATCCGCAACGAAGGTCCGAAGGGCGGCCCCGGCATGCAAGAGATGCTCAGCCCGACGAGCTACATCGTCGGCATGGGTCTCGGCGACAAAGTGGCATTGATCACCGATGGCCGGTTCAGCGGTGGTACGGCCGGCGCCTGTATCGGTCACGTCAGCCCCGAAGCCGCAGAAGGCGGGCCGATTGGCCGACTACAAAATGGTGATCGCATCCGCATTGACTTCCCGAATCGGCGCATTGACATCTGCGTCCCCGAAGCCGAATGGACGGCGCGGCAGCCGGTGGTGGTGCGGCGCGACTTGACGGGTTGGCTGGCGCGGTACCAGCGCCTCGTCACCAACGCCAGTTCCGGCGGTGTGCTGCAATAACGGCGCCGGCCGCGGCGTTACCGTTTCGCGGACGTCAATTCCGTCTCGCAAAGATTTGGGCCGGCCCAGTACACTGGCGGCGTGTACCGATTCTTGTTTCTATGTCTGGCGTTGCCGACCTGTGCGGCCGACTGGACTGTGTTGGATGCCACTGACCGGGCAGCGATTCAAACCGCTCTGCGCGGCCTGCGCATGACCATCACCGATCTGTCGTTCAAGAAAGACCATTCGGTGTCCATTCAGACCACTGCGTTCGCCCGGCAATTTTTGCACGATCCGCTCCACCTTGCCACACATGGCGAGTTCGTTGCCCACCAACTCTCGGCCGTGACCAATGCCGCCGCGTTGGTGGGGTTGACGATGGATCACATCAGCCCACACGCCCTGGGACGGCATTCTGCCGGTCACCCGCGCGAGTTGTCGGCCCATTTCACGAATGAATTGCCGGCGGTGGTCATCCGGGCAGTGAAGGAAGTGCTGGGCGCCGCACGATCCGTGCCGCTGGCCACAAATGCCGTTGCCGCTGCAGCCGCATTCGCAGTGGACACTCTACATCTGGACAAGGACCAAGCCGCGTTGGCCGAATGGGAGCAGATGGGTCTGCCAGCATCGGTCCTCCGCGATCTGCTGACCCGGTCCGAAAATCTGGAACTGCAAGACAACGAGTTGGCTGCGCCGATTCTCGACGCCGGCGCGCAGATAAATTGGGACGAGTTGCGAGATACATTTGCCACAATCGTTACAGCCTGCGAAACGGCCGCGTCGCTGTTGAACGCTCACACGTTCGCGGAGCCGTTCTATGCGGAGACCGAAACCGAATTCGGCACGATCATCGTCAACAACCGCAGTCACGTCACCTTCACCAACGAGGCCTTCCTCATTCTGGATACCGGCCACCACAACACTTATCTCAACTCGGCCGGTGGCGCGAACGGCCTGCTCGGCCGGCCCATTGCCCTCGTCATTGCCACCGGCGACAACAACCAATTCGTCTCGCGCCGGAGCTGCTCGCAGGGCGCTGGAGTGTTCGGCATCGGCATTCTCGCCGCCCTGGGCAGCAACGCGACATTTGTGGCCAAACACGTGTCGCAAGGCGCAGGCCTCTTCGGCTGCGGGATGCTCATCGCAGGACCGGGCCGACACACGTTCACAATGGACACGTTGGGGCAGGGCGCCGGCTATTTCGGGGCCGGCATCCTCTGGCAACACGGGGGCGACTCAATGTACCAAGCTCGGCAAATGGCCCAAGGATTCGGTGGTCCCGGCGGGTGCGGCCTGTTGCTCGACTCGGACGGTAACGACGTGTACCTCGCTGGCGGGAAAGAACGCTGTGATTGGTTGCCGGGGCACTATTTTTCACTGGCGCAGGGATTTGGCTACGGCCTGCGCCCGTGGGCGGGCGGCGGCGTGGGCATTCTTTGCGACGCCCAAGGCGATGACCGCTACGTCGCCGACGTGTATGGCCAGGGCGCGAGTTATTGGTACGCAACCGGACTGCTGCTTGATGGGGCCGGCCACGATTTGTACCAAGCCCACCAATACTGTCAGGGCGCCGGCATCCATCTAAGCAGCGGCCTGTTCGTGGATTTTGCCGGCGACGACCAATACACCGCCCACGCGATCTGTCAGGGCGGCGCGCACGATTACGCGGTTGGGATGCTCATGGACCGGGCGGGAAACGACACCTACACCGCCATCAGCACCGCCCAAGGCGCCGCGATCAACACATCCTTCGCGCTGCTGCTCGACCGGGCCGGCAACGATTTCTACGCCGGACGCGAGCTGACCCAATCCCAAGCTGCTGGCCATGACGGAGGTAAACGCGAGTATGGTTCGATTGCGTTGCTGCTCGATCTCGGCGGTGCGGATGTGTACTCGCAAGGACAAACCAACAACATGGTGTGGCTGAAACCGTGGCACGGCGCGGGCTTGGATGCGGAATGGAAACAAGAATCGAATGATGAAAGAAGGCAAGAGTGGATGGTTGGAAGCCGTGTGGCGCCGTCTTCCAGTCTTCCATCCTTCCACTCTTCCAATCTTCCGTCCGCCTCCCGCACCGTGGACGTGCATCATCCCACGGAACGGCTCCTTCGACTGGCGATTTCCGACAAGCCCGACGCCGCCCAGGCTTGGGCTGAACTCAAGCACCTAGGCACTCAGGCACTTCCTTACTTATTGTCGCGTCTCGACAGCCCCAACGTCTTGCTGAAAGCGAAGGTCGAAGAATTGATTGATCACCTCGGCACCAATGCCATCCCGTCGTTGATCGCCGGAATTGACCACGCCGCCAACGACGAGGTCGCCCGGCTCTGCTGCTACTTCCTGGCCCGGTTCGGTCCGCAAGGGCAGGCGGCGATTCCGCGCGTGTTGCCGTTACTCGACCGAGAAAACACTTGTCCGGTTGCGTTGTACACGCTCGGTCATTTACGCGCCCAAGAAGTGGCTGCACCCGCGTTACAATCGTTGACCGACGAACGGGAAATGGTGCGCCTGCGTGCCGCCCAGGCATTGGGTCGCATCGGACACCGGCAGGCCATTCCGTCGTTGATTGGTCGGTTGGATGATGAGTTATGGACGGTCCGGTATGCGGCGCAAGATGCACTGATTGCGTTGGGCAGGTCGAGTATCCGTCCACTGCGGACGGCTTGGGCGACGGCGCCGCCCCGCGCCCGGCCGCACATGCTGGCCGCGCTCGCCCGTTTGGGTGACCGTCGGGCATTGGCACTGGCACGCCGGGAATACCGGCTCGCCCCCCCCCCGGTGCGCGATGCAATTTTGGCGGAGTTGCAATCGGCGACGCGCAGGCCCGCTCCCTACTAACCCAACTGTCGTCTCATTGCGCTCATGCGCTCCAAGGCGCGACTGCTCACTGGGCAAGCGGCCGGTGGGGCAAAGTGATGCGGTGGTCTTCGCGTCGAAAGCTTTTTGGGGGAGCAAATTGGTGGGCGCGACAGGACTTGAACCTGTGACCTCGCGGGTGTGATCCGCGCGTTCTAGCCAACTGAACTACGCGCCCGTGAAAACGATGACGCGCACCGTACCAATCGTTACCGAAGATTTCAACTTGAATTCTACAATCAAATTGTCCCCCCCGGATTGTTGCCCGCAAGAAAACACTTTCCACCCGCCCCCTCATGCCATCGAAAGCACCGCTGGCGCGGCGCACTCCATAACCGTTCGGGCTGACCGGCGGTCGCCCCGTGCCGCTCATCCCAGTTCAAGCTTTCCGCAGAATCGTGTCTCGTGCTTCGGGTAACAGCCCCGGATAATCCAATGTATAGTGCAAACCCCGCGATTCCTTGCGCAACAAGGCGCTCTCGATCATCAACTCCGCCACCAACGCCAGATTACGCAACTCAATCAGATCGGCAGTCACCTTGTAGTCCCAGTAAAACTGATTGATCTCCCGTTGCAAATTCTGGATCCGCGCCCGCGCCCGTAACAGCCGTTTATCCGTCCGCACAATGCCCACATAATCCCACATCAAGCGCCGAATCTCGTCCCAGTTATGTGTGACAACCACCAACTCATCCGCATCTGCCGCACTACCGCTCTCCCAGGCCGGCAACGCTTCGATGGACGTTTGACGTCCACTGGTCTCCCGCACCGCCGCGGCCGCCGCCCGATGGGCGACAACCAGCGCCTCCAACAACGAATTGCTCGCCAACCGATTTGCCCCGTGCAGGCCGGTGCAGGCCACTTCGCCGGCGGCATACAACCCCGGTAAATCGGTCCGGCCGTCCACATCCGTCATCACCCCACCGCACTGGTAATGCGCCGCGGGTACGACCGGCAACGGTTGCTTCGTCATGTCAAACCCATACTCTAGACACTTCGCATAGATGTTCGGAAAACGCTGTTTCACAAACTGCGGGTCTTTGTGCGTGATGTCGAGCCACACACACTCGGCCCCGGTCTTTTTCATCTCCGCATCAATCGCGCGAGCCACAATGTCGCGTGGCGCGAGTTCGGCCTGCGGATGGTAGCGGCTCATGAACGGTTGGCCGTCCTTGCCGCGCAAGATTGCCCCTTCGCCGCGCACCGCTTCGCTGATGAGAAAATTGCGCGCCTCCCGGTGATAGAGGCAGGTTGGATGAAATTGCATGAACTCGAGATTGGCCACCCGGCAACCCGCCCGGTACGCCATCGCCACCCCGTCGCCGCTGGCAATGTCCGGGTTGCTCGTGTACAAGTACACTTTGCCCGAGCCGCCCGTCGCCAACAACGTCACCGGCGCGGCAAACACCTTGACGTCGTTCTTTTTTTCATCCAGCGCGTAGCAGCCCACACAACGATTTTCGCCCGGTAACCTGGCTTTCTGCGAGGTGATCAAATCAATCGCCAGCATGTCCTCGAACACCGTGATTTGCGGTTCTGTGGCCACCACCGCCAACAACGCCCGCTCAATCTCCCGCCCTGTGATATCGCCAGCATGAAGCACACGCCGTTGCGAATGGCCGCCCTCCCGTCCGAGGTCGAAATGTCCGGGACTTTGTTGCGCAAACTGTACACCCCACTCGATCAGCTCCCGGACCAACACCGGCCCTTCGCGCACAATCTGCCGCACGACCGCTTCGTTGCACAGCCCCGCTCCGGCTACGAGCGTGTCGTGCACATGGGACTCGAACGAATCCTCCGCCGACATCACCGCCGCGATCCCCCCTTGCGCGTAATTTGTGTTCGAATCGGCCCGATGTTTCTTGGTGATCAGGCCAACGCGCCCGGCGCACGCTGCCCGCAACGCAAACACCAGCCCGGCAATCCCGCTGCCGATCACCAGAAAGTCAAAATTGTGTTGTTGTGTGCTCACAAGGCATTGTCTTACTCTCCGTCAATCATGAAAGCAATCCGCGTTCACCAATGGGGCAGGCCGGAGGTTCTGCAGCTCGAAACCGCGTCAGACCCACAGCCCGCCGCCGGTCAAATCCGCGTCCACGTCAAAGCCGTGGGCGTCAACCCGGTGGATACCTACATTCGCGCTGGCGAGTATGCGATCAAACCGCCCTTGCCCTACACGCCCGGCTGCGAAGCGGCGGGGGTGCTCGACAGCGGCGAACGAGTGTACACCTTCGGCACGGTGGCCGGATTGGTGCTGGGCAGTTATGCCGAGCAAATCCTCTGCGAACCCTGGCAGGTCCACCCGCTACCGGCCAGGCTGACCTTTGCACAGGGCGCCGCCATCGGCGTCGCGTACACCACGGCTTATCGAGCGTTGTTTGAGCGGGGACGCGCGCAACCCGGCGAGACGGTGCTCATCCACGGCGCAAGCGGGGGTGTGGGTTTGGCGGCAGTGCAGTTGGCGGTGGCGCACGACTGCCGGGTGATCGGCACCGCCAGCACCGAACGGGGACGGCAACTGGTCCGCGAGCAAGGCGCACACATCGTGTGCGAACACCACGCCGTCACGGAAACGCCGGACGTGATTGTGGAGATGTTGGCCAACGTCAATCTGGCTGGTGACCTCGAACTGATTGGCCGGCGGGGCCGGATCGTGGTGGTGGGCAACCGCGGCACGATTGAAATCAATCCGCGATTTCTCATGACCAAAGATGCAACGATTGCCGGTTTTGCGATTGTGACGTTAGCGGCGGAGGAGAGCGAGGTGATTCACCGCGCCCTCGCCCCTGGCTTGGCCGATGGCACGTTGCGCCCCGTGGTGGGGCAAGAATTCCCGCTGGCCGAAGCCGCGCGCGCACACGAAGCCGTTATGCAGTCCGGCGCAGCCGGCAAGATTGTGTTGCGAATCTGAGTGAGTGCTCGGGTGGTGACTCCCTGCAACGGGCTAATCAGGGCCTGAATCATTAGCGCAGTGCTGAACGGTTCATCTTGGGGTGAACAGTTCTCGTGAGGTTGGTTTCTCGCGGTACAAGCTCACATCATTCTCTCCAACCCTCGCGCCTCGCCAATCACGGCTGGAAAAGCGGCGTTGTCTCACCGCGCTCCAAGACGCTGGCGCGGATGGAGTGCGCCGCGCCAGCGGCGCTTTGGTGACCGGGAAAAACTGTTGGGGCCGTGCGGACGATCAGGGATCAGAACGTCAGGTTATCAATCAACCGAGTCTTGCCGATGTAGCAAGCAATCAACGCGACGTGACCGCGTTGGGCTTCGGTGACCGGTTCAAGAGACTCAGGATGGACGATCCGCACGTAATCCGGCCGCGCAGACGGAGCCAGTTCGAGGGTGCGCATCATCGCCGCTTCCAGACGGCGGGCGTTGTGTTCGCCTTGGGCAAACAAATCCTTGGCCACAGAGAGCGCCTTCCACAACACTGTCGCCTGCGCGCGTTCCAACGCGTCGAGATACTGGTTGCGGCTGCTCAGGGCGAGACCGTCGGGCTCGCGCACGGTGGGCACAGGCACAATCTCGATGGGATAATGTAAATCACGCACCAGCCGTTCGATGATTTTGAGTTGCTGGTAGTCTTTCATCCCAAACACCGCGACCGACGGCTGGACAATATTGAACAACTTCGCCACCACCGTGCAGACGCCGCGGAAATGACCGGGCCGCGTGTCGCTTTCGAGATGTTGCGAGAGGACGGTTTCCTCCACAAATGTCGAGTAGTGCAGCCCGCGAATCGCCGCAGGCACGGTCGGCTGCCCGCTCAACGTCGGCTCCTGCGACCAAATGCCGCCGACGTACATCTCTTCGTCGGACGGCGCAAACACCACATCCACCAACTCCCGCTGGCAGAGCTTGCTGTCGGCGTCCAAATCACGCGGGTATCTGCGAAAATCCTCTGCGGGGCCGAATTGAGTCGGGTTGACGTAGATGCTCACTGCAACCAACGCCCCCTTCTCGCGCGCTTTGCGAATCAACATCGCGTGGCCTTCGTGCAACGCGCCCATCGTCGGCACCAACGCCACCCGTCGGCCCGCCCGGCGCACGGCTTCCGACGCCTGTTGCATCTCCCGCACGCTGCGAATCAGTTCCATGCCACGAATCTAGCCCTCCCGCCGTGAATTGACAACCCCAACCATTTTGTGTCTATTCGCCGCCGCCATGAATGACAGTTACCTCCAAGAGTTATTTGCCGACCGCATTGGCGGCC
>CALBCO010000217.1 GCA_937927265.1 uncultured Verrucomicrobiae bacterium
CCGTAATGCCACGGCAACACCGTGAACGCCACGCTGGTGCCGATCAGGTTCATCGCCAGATTCGGAGCAAGCAACACCGCCGACGGCCCCACGAACGGCACGATCCAAAGCACGGGACCGAAAAAGCGCCAGAGGTACTCGAGTTTGGCCGGCCCCAGCGTGTTCCACAAGACCTGGCCGGGATTGCGCAGCATCGTCGCCATGATCTCGCCGGGCGTTTTCCCGTAGGAATCCAAAAACATCCACGATCCGTAGATGGCCGCGTTCGGTCCAGCGAACGACGGAATAATCCACTTCACCGCCACCAGGAAATAAACGACCCCGGCAACGAATGGCCCAACAATCCACTTCCACCCTCGCCGTTCAAGCAACGCCCAGACGCCAAACATCGCCGCCGTCAACGCGAAGTATTCCTTGCTCAAGCACGTCAACGCAAACGGCAGCCAAAACCAACCGAATTGCCGCCGCACAAAAAACAACGCCGCCAACGTCAACCAGACATTCGCAAACTGATCGTCGTGAATCTGATTGAGATGCTGCGAAACCACTGGCGGAAACAACAAATAGGCCGCGGCCACACTCACGGATGCCAAATTGTCTTTGAGCACATGCCGCCCGAGCAGATACAACGGCCACGCCGCCACCGAAATGAACAACGACTGGAGAAACAATAGAAACGGCACCGTCGGCACCAGTTTGAAGAACGGCAGCAACACCACCCAATGCAGCACGACGTGTGACCCCCAATACGTACCGCCTTCGACAGCGTACTGCGGCAAGAATCGGCCCCAAGTGGTGTGAGCCAAAGCATAGCTCGGATACATGACCTCCGCTGTCTCTGTAATGAACCGCGCATACTGCAGATACGCGAGCCAGCCGAAGAAGAGCGTGCTGGCCGCGATGATGCCGAGCATGACGCGCCGGGCGGTCCGATCAGTCAAATCATTGAAGATTGGGATAGTCTCCGTCACGCCCCGCATGGTAGGCGAAGCCTTCCCGCTTGTCCACCCTTGCGGAATGGGCATCCTATCCGCCCCGTCGGATGCGCCGGGTCAGTTGCCGGGCGAAAAATGGACAGGCAGCATGCCCAACCTCCACCCGAGGCGTGACTCGCTCCAATTTCCCCTTGCGTTCACCCGCCGCTTGCTTTAGCACAACGGCATGGACTTTATCCCAACGGAACATCCACACCGGCGCTACAACCCGTTGACTGGGGACTGGCTGCTGGTTTCGCCGCACCGGACGAAACGGCCGTGGCTCGGCAAAGTGGAAACACCCACAGCCGACCACCGGCCTGCGCACGATCCGAAATGTTACCTCTGCCCCGGCAACCAACGCGCCGGCGGCATCACCAATTCCGTTTATACCAGCACCTTCGTGTTCCCCAACGATTTCTCCGCCATCCTGCCGGACACGCCTGCAGCCACCGTCTCTCCGCATCCGTTGCTGCGCGCCGAGGGCACGCGCGGAGAATGCCGGGTGATCTGTTTCTCCCCCCGGCATGATCTGACGTTGGCCGAGATGAGCCTGCCGGACATCCGCCAGGTGGTGGATGCTTGGGCGGAACAAATCACTGAACTCGGCCGGACCTGTCGGTGGGTACAGATTTTCGAGAACAAAGGCGACGTGATGGGCTGTTCCAATCCGCACCCCCACGGCCAGGTTTGGGCCGGTAACGCTTTGCCCAACGAACCAGCCAAGGAAGACCGGCAACAACAAGCCTGGCTCGTGGAAAGAGGCACACCATTATTGGTTGAGTACGCCCAACTCGAAGCCGAACAACGCGAGCGGGTCGTGGTGGAAAACGCTCACTGGCTGGCGGTGGTGCCGTATTGGGCCGTCTGGCCGTTCGAGACGATGTTGCTGCCGCGCCGGCGGCAGGTGTTGCGGTTGCCGGACTTGACCGATGCCGAGCGCGACGCTCTCACTGACATCCTGAAGCAGTTGTTGGTCCGCTATGACAACCTGTTCCAATGTCCGTTCCCCTACTCGATGGGCTGGCACGGCGCGCCCAATGACGAAGCCGATCACCGGCAGTGGCAGTTGCACGCCCATTTCTACCCGCCGCTACTGCGTTCCGCGACGGTGAAAAAGTTTCTCGTCGGCTACGAGATGTTAGCGGAGGCGCAACGCGATTTGACCGCTGAACAAGCCGCCGACCGCTTGCGCGGCTTGCCGGAGAAACATTACCGCACATGAACAGCTCCAACGTCCCGCAACGCATCACTGCCGCTTTTACGGAACACTTTGGCGCGCCACCGCCACTTGTCGTCCGCGCACCGGGTCGGGTCAACCTCATCGGCGAACACACCGATTACAACGACGGGTTCGTGTTGCCGATGGCGATTGACCGGGCGGCCTGGATCGCACTGCGCCCCCGCGCGGACCAGCAAGTCATCATCCACTCGTTGGATTTAGCTCAAACCGCCGTGTTTGACCTCTGCCACCTGACCCACGACAACCAGAAATGGGCTGAATACATCAAGGGCGTCGCCTGGGCCCTGCAAACAGCCGGCCACAAACTTTGCGGCTGGGAAGGCGTCGTCACCGGTGACGTGCCCATCGGCGCGGGGTTGTCATCGTCAGCCGCGCTGGAGATGGCGACGGCACGGGCGTTCGCCGCCGTCGCCCGTTTGCCGTGGGACGCCCCGACGATGGCCCAGCTCGGCCAACGCGCCGAAAACGAATGGGTGGGCGTCAACTGCGGGATCATGGATCAGATGATTTCGGCCGCCGGCAAGGAAGGCCATGCGTTGTTGATTGATTGTCGGGCGCTCGCGACTGAACTGGTGCCATTGCCGCGCGACACGGTGGTCGTGGTGCTCGACACGGCAACGCGCCGCGGGTTGGTGGACTCGGCGTACAACGAACGTCGCCGCCAATGCGAGGTGGCGGCAGAGTATTTCGGAGTGCGAGCGTTGCGGGATGTGGACGTGGTACAATTCGAAGCATGCGCTGAGGGATTGGACCCCGTCACGCGCCGGCGCGCGCGGCATGTCGTGGGCGAGAACGACCGTACCCGCGCGGCAGCCATCGCGATGGCCAGGGGCGATGCGGTGCGCTTGGGCGAATTGATAAACGAAAGCCACAACAGCCTCCGCGACGATTTCGAAGTCACCAATACCGAATTGAACGTGATGGTTGAGTGCGCCCGCCGCGCGCCGGGCTGTTATGGGGCGCGAATGACTGGCGCTGGGTTCGGCGGGTGCGCCGTCGCGCTTGTGGCCCTGCCGGCTGTGGAAGAATTTGTCTCACAGGTGAAATCCGTCTACGTAAAAACGACGCGACGGGATTCGCAGATCTACGTATGCCGGGCCACCAACGGCGCCGAAATCGTCACGCCCCAGCACGAGAGCGGTTACTAATCGCGACCAGCCGCCTCCGCCCCCCATGCAATCCCCCCCGGGCACCACAAACTCCGGCTCCCCCACCCCGCGCCTGCGCGGCGAGGAGCTGCGCTGGGCGTTGCGTCGCGTGGCGCAGGCTTGGCTCTTTGGCGCGACTTGGATGTATATCGTCACGGGCGCGACACTGACCCGCTACGCCAAACTGCTCAATGTCTCGGCATTTGGATTTGGCTTGATGGCGGCCCTGCCGTTTGCCGGGGCGCTGATGCAGTTGCCGGCCAGCTACTTCATTGAACGCTATGGTCACCGCAAATTGATCTTCATTGGGGCCGGCATCATCCATCGCGGGTTGTGGATTGCGGCAGCGGCCATCCCGTGGTTGGCGCCGCCTGCGTGGTGGGGGCCGATCTTGATTGGTCTGCTGGCGGTCTCGTGGGCCACCGGCCACATGCTCGGCCCGATCTGGGTGTCGTGGATGGCCGACTTAGTGCCGGCGCGCATCCGCGGTCGGTATTTCTCGCGGCGAACGCAGATCGGCCAATTCGTCGGCATCATCATCACGGTCATCATTGGCGAGGTGTTGGACATCGCGGAACTGCGCGGCGAGAGCGCGTTGCGCACGACGGCGGCGGTGGCATTGGCGTTGGCCGGGTTGTCCGGGATCGCGGACATGTTTCATTTCTTTCAAATGCCGGAGCTCAGCCCGAAGCCGCCGGATCCGTCGGTAAGCGTCTGGCAATTGATCCGCGAACCTTTGCTAGACCGGCAGTTCCGGTATTTTTTGGGGTTCACCGCAACCATGACGTTTGCGATTGGCTACGTGGGGCAATTCTGTTGGTTGTATTTGTTCGACGTGGTGGGCGTTTCGAACACGCGGGCCAACGTGCTGTTGGTATTTGTGCCGTTGGTGGTGCAAATGTTGAGCTTCCCCATTTGGGGACAGGTGCTTGACCGCATGGGTTGCAAGCCGGTGTTGATTCTAGCCGGACTGGTCACTGTGCCGGGCAGTGTGGCCTGGGTGTTCGTCACCTCAGAGACCTGGCTGCCGGCTTACATCGTGATCATGATTGTCACCGCCGCGTGGCCGGGCGTGGAACTGGCAAACTTCAATTTGTTACTGAGCATTGGCGACCAACAACACGGCAGCGGCCGCCGCAAAAGCAGCGGCTATGCGGCCGTCAACAGCACGGTGGCGGCATTGGCCGGAGTGTTGAGTGGATTGTTTGGTGGAGCGGTGGCGCAGGCCTTGAATGGCTGGCGAACGACGATTTTGGGTTGGACGGTGACGTATCATGGCGTGCTGTTCCTGATTTCGGGGGGGCTGCGGGTGCTGGCGTTGTTGTGGCTGACGCGGTTGGAAGGCCACGGCACCCAGAGCACGCGCGCGGCGTTCCGCTATCTGGGTAGCCACGTCTTTTCCAACGTCCAACAAGCGATCTTCATCCCGGGTCGGCTGCTGGCGAGTTTGGGTCGCTGGACGTTCACGTTTGACCAAACTGGTCCGTCGTTTCGCTGGTTACGTGGTCGTCGCGGTGGCCGGTCTCGTGGTTCACATCGTTGATCTCTCCCTCCCGACACCCCGCTCTCATGGCCGATAACCGGACGATCGTCCGGTTATCGGCAACGGCTGGAACCGAAGGTCAAGTTGGGGTGAAACAGGAAAAGCTATCGGACAATCAGGTTTGCACGGCAGCCAGATGAGTCGTTCGTGTCACTCCGCAATTGATTGTGGTTGCGCAGGCCGAGGAATTGGAGACCACCAGCCTGTGCTGCAGGGGCTTCCCCACAACGGGGGTTTTGGAAGGACTATCCCCGTTTTCTGGGGCTGCAATGCTGTCAGTCCTGGAATCCTGACTTGTTGGGGAAAAGGACAAATGGGAAAGTGACCTCCGCAGTCTGAACTGGTTTCCGGGGTGTTGATCGCACCCCACCACGACGGAGG